>NZ_JBNFOL010000008.1:0-156861 GCF_057364765.1 Brevibacterium sp. LAARM3_SD1
CGCTGACAACCCCACTCATTTGGTGTAAGCAACCTAGTGAGTCAGGTCGTTCACAACCTAGTGAGCGAGGTTGTCAGCAACGTATTGAGTGAGGTTGTCAGCAAGGTCGCGAGTTTCCACACGAGGTATCTGGGCCGCCGTCAGGTAGCAATTAGAGGGATTCTAGGACTTTGCGGACTCCGGCGTTGCGCAGGGACTCGTGGCGGACCGAGGCCCAATAGGACACCTGTTTGGAGAACAGCTCCGGCAGCACCTGCACCAGGCGGGAATTGCCGTGGGCGAGGAAGTCCGGCAGGATCCCGATCCCGGCCCCGTGCGAAGTCGCCAACACATGCGCATGCACCGAGGTGGACCGGAAGAAGCCCTTACCGCGGGGAAGGGCATCGGCCGCCTCGTCGAGATCATCGACCCGCAGCGAATTCTCGATGTAGTAGACCATCCTGTGGTCGGCCAGATCATCGAGCGTCTGCGGCAGCGGATGCGAAGCGATGTATTCCTGCGAAGCATAGAGCTGCAGCCGGTAGTCGCGGATGTGCTTGGCGATCGAGCGCGGGGCATCCGGCCGCCCGACGACAATCTCGATATCGACACCCGACCGGTACTGTCTGGCCCGCTGCGTGGCGGTGATCAGCTCGATCTGCAGCCCCGGGTGCTGCGCCTGCAGCTCGGTGAGCGCCGGAACCGCGTATTCGAGAGCGAAGGCCTGCGGGCAGGCCAGCCGAATCGTCCCGGACAGGGCCGAATTCGAATGCGCATCGATGCGCCCCAGCGCGGACTCGATGTCCTCGGCGATCGGCAGCAGCTGACGCCCGGCGGCGCTGAGCTCCCATCCGTCGGGGGAGGCCACGAGCACCCGATCGCCGTATGCCTTCTCAAGCGCAGCGATGCGCCTGGACACGGTCGTGTGGTTGAGGCCGAGGCTGTGCGCAGCGGCCGTGAACTTCCCCAGACGAGCGACGGCGAGCAGAGTCAGCAGATCCTCGGGCGCGATCTGCGGACCGGAACTGCCGGGTGCATAGGAAGCCATAGTGTTCCCATTCTATCTGCGTACGTGCACATAACCGGTGCGGAATAGGTGAGGCTCCCAGCCGGGCGTCCGCACCTCGACTGGCGTACTGTGAGAGAGAACACTGCAGAGTAGCTGAACATGATGCGAGGAGGCATATTATGTCGACGATTGGATGGGTGGGCCTGGGAAATATGGGCCGCCCGATGACTGCGAACCTGGTCAAGGCCGGTCACACCGTCAAGGGTTTCGATCTCGTCCCGGAAGCCGTGGAGGCAGCCGCGAAGAACGGGGTGAACCCCGTGAATTCCATCGCCGAGGCGGTCGCCGGTGCCGATATCGTCTTCACAATGCTGCCCAAGGGTGAGCACGCCCGCACCGCTTATCTCGAGCCCGACGGCGTCCTGGCCAATGCGGACCAGAAGACCCTGCTCATCGATTCCTCGACGATCGACTTCGATTCGGCTCGTCTCCTCCACGCCGAGGCGGCCAAGGCAGGATTCCGCCTCATCGACGGTCCCGTCTCCGGCGGAGTCACCGGCGCCGAAGCCGGCACCCTGACCTTCATGCTCGGCGGCGCCGATGCCGATGTCGAAGAGGCCCGTCCCGTCATCGAGGCGATGGCCGGTAACATCTTCCACGCCGGCGGTGACGCCGCAGGTCAGGCCGCGAAGATCGTGAACAACATGATGCTCTCGATCAGCCTCCAGGGCGTCGTCGAAGGCGCTGTGCTGGCCGATCGCTTCGGCCTCGACCCCAAGGTCTTCCACGATATTGCGAAGGTGTCCTCCGGCGACTCCTGGCCCCTGCGCACGTGGTACCCGGTGCCCGGCGTGACGACGACGGCCGCGGCGAACAACGAGTTCAAGCCCGGCTTCGCCACCGCACTCATGCACAAGGACGTCGGCCTGGCCCTTGCCGGTGCCGAAACCCAGGGTGTCGACCTCCCGGCCGCTGCCCTCGTCCATGCACAGCTGCAGAAGCTCATCGACGAAGACCTCGGCGGTCTCGACACCTCCGCGCTGATCAAGAACATCGACCCGAACGCCGAGGGTCTGCCGAAGTAGGCACTGTACCGGCGCTGAACCGCTACTGCACCGGCGCCGAGCCGGTTGAAACAAGCACAGCTCGCCCACCACGGCAGCACCGAGGTGCGGACGATCCGGGTCGAAGAATCATGATGATCTCGACCCGGATCGTCCGCATTTCGTTTCCCGTCCCAGCGGCTGGCTTGACCCTGTCCCCACACCTGGCGCGAGACGCCGCCGTTCGGGCCGCCTCGGCGACCTGAAACTTCGTGCGGCTCATGCCAGACTGGAGACATGAGTACGCCTGATTCCCCCTCCCCACTGTCCGCGGACGAAATCGCAGCCATCATCGGCAACCTCGACGAGGTGGCGACCGTGCCCGTGCCGCCGCCGAGGCGAGCGGCCGCAGCGGTGACGATGTGCGCGTGCTGCTGGCCACGAAGACGCAGCCGGCCGAGAAGATCCGCGTCGCCCTCGAGCACGGGTTCACCCTCATCGGGGAGAACAAGGTTCAGGAGATCACCGGCAAGGCCGAGGCGCTCGCCGACCTCAACCCCGAGACCCACCTCATCGGGCCGCTGCAGAAGAACAAGGTCAGTCACACTCTGCGCCACGCTCAGTGCATCCAGTCCGTCGACAACCTCCCGTTGGCTGAGAAGATCAACAACCGCCTCGACGTCCTCGATGAGACCGTCGACTACTTCATACAGGTCAACACCTCCCGCGAGGACTCGAAGTTCGGCATCGCACCCGAAGACGCCGAGGAACTCATCACCGCGACCCGGGAACTCGGCCGGATGCGGCTGCGCGGACTCATGACGATCGGCCTGCCCGGCAGCAGCCCCGAAGAGATCCGCCCCAGCTACTCCGATCTGCGTGAAATCAGCGAGAAGCTGCGCGGAACCGGGGCCATGCCCGCCGAGGCGACCGGACTGTCGATGGGCATGAGCGGCGACTTCGAACTCGCCATCGCCGAAGGGGCGACGATCGTGCGGGTCGGCTCAAGCATCTTCGGCGCCCGCGACTACTCCTGATCGGGCGAGACAGGGCCGTCATTTGATGACACCGGGGAGGCCGCCTCGGCGGGGATCTGCGATCATAGAGCCATGAACAACAGCAGTCCAGAAAGCTCCGCGTCAGCCACCTCGTCGGCACGGGACGTCAAGGTCCGTGCGCCCGAACTCGTCGGTCGCCGGTGGATGAACTCCGGCGGCAAGGACCTGACCCTGGCCGACCTGCGCGGAAAGGTCGTCCTCCTCGACTTCTGGACGTTCTGTTGCATCAACTGCCTCCACGTCCTCGACGAACTGCGCCCCCTGGAGGAGAAGTACGCGGGGGAGCTCGTCATCATCGGCGTGCACTCGCCGAAGTTTGAGTTCGAACGCACCGTCGAAGCCGTCGATCAGGCCGTCGAGCGCTACCAGGTCGAGCACCTCGTCCTCGACGATCCCGACCTCGTCACTTGGCAGGCCTACACCGCCCGCGCCTGGCCGACCCTGGCCGTCATCGACCCCGAGGGCTACCTCGTGGCGACCATGTCCGGTGAAGGCCATGCCGCCGGTCTCACCGAGATCATCGAAGGCCTCATCGAGGAACACTCGGCCAAGGGCACCCTCCATTCGGGCGACGGTCCCTACGTTCCGCCGCCGGCCCCGGAGACGGATCTGTTCTACCCCGGAAAGGCCACGCGCCTGCCGTCGGGCCACCTCCTCGTCGCCGATTCCGGGCACCACAGCCTCGTCGAGTACGACGACGATGCGGCCACGATCATCCGCCGCATCGGCACCGGAGTCCGCGGATCCGAGGACGGCGACTTCGCCTCGGCGAGCTTCAGCGAACCGGGCGGCATCACCGTGCTGCCTGCCGAGCTGGCCGCCGAAGTCGGTTACCAGATCGTCGTCGCCGACACCGTCAACCACACCCTGCGCGGCATCGACCTCGAGAACGAGACGGTCACGACCATCGCCGGCACAGGCGAGCAGCACATGGTCGGCGCCATCGACAATGTCCGCGGCAAGCCCGGTGAACTGGGACGATACGACGGACCCGCACGAGATGTGAAGCTGTCCTCGCCGTGGGACGTCCTCTTCGTCCCCTCCACCGCCGAGGTGGTCGTGGCGATGGCGGGCAACCACACCATCTGGTCGTTCGACCCGAAGGACGGCACGATCCGCATCCTCTCGGGCACGATGAACGAAGGACTGGTCGACGGCGACGAGGAGTCAGCCTGGTTCGCCCAGTCATCCGGTCTCGACCTCGGCCCCGAGGGCGAAGTGTTCGTCGCCGACTCCGAGACCTCGGCGATCCGCCGCCTCGACCCCGCCACCGGCGAGGTGTCCTCGCTGGTGGGCGTCGGACTCTTCGACTTCGGCTTCCGTGACGGACCGGCCGCCGAGGCGCGCCTGCAGCACCCGCTGGGCGTGCGCAGCCTGCCCGACGGATCGGTCGCGATCGCCGACACCTACAACGGCGCGATCCGCCGCTTCGACCCGAAGACCGAGGAGGTCACGACCCTGGCGCGCGGCCTGCGCGAACCCTCGGACATCGTCCTCATCGACAATGAGGGCACCCCCGATGATGCCGAACTCATCGTCGTCGAGTCCGCGGCGCACGCGCTCACTCGTGTGAAACTGCCCAAGGACGCTCAGAAGGTCGACGAAGGCGCGCTGACGACGAAGCGCCCCTCGACGGAGATCGCCTCCGGTCCGGTGTCGCTGACCGTGAGCTTCACCGTCCCGGCTGGTCAGAAGCTCGACGACCGATGGGGTGACCCCACGTTCCTGCAGGTGTCTGCGACGCCGCCGGAGCTCATCGTCTCCGGGGCCGGCGGAGCTGAAGGGCTCAACCGCGATATCGTCATCGATCCCGAGTTCACCGAGGGAGTGCTGCACGTGACCGCGCGGGCCGCTGCCTGCGATGGTGAGCCCGGGGGAGAGATCCCGCTGCACGCGGCCTGCCACCTCTACCAGCAGGACTGGGGAATCCCCGTCGAGCTCGTGGACTCGGCGCCGAACGAACTCACCCTCGACCTCCGCGGTGCCTGAGCGCTCGGGCACCAGGGCTCGGACCTGCTGCGGGACCTCAGTGGGGTCCGAGGCCGGGGTTGACCGGAGCAGTTGCGCAGGTTCTGAGTAGTCGGAGAAGCGCGCGACGCAGCTCGCCGGTCTCTGCCGATCAGGGGCCGGAAACTTCGGGGGCGCCGATGCTTGGCGATTGTTGGGTCGATCCACGGTGGTTTCAGTGCTCTGAATGCCGTGGATCGACCCAACAATCGGGTGATTTGCCTCTTCACGGGCTGTGTCTCGCGTGGGGCGGGGGTACATGGGCGGCTCAGTCGAGGTGAGTCGCCAGAATCTGCTTGAACGTGTCCATGTCTGTTCGCTTCGAGACTCGAAGAACGACCCAGCCTTCGGCCTCCAGCAGCTGCCGCCGCTCGATGTCCACACCGAACTGGTAGGCCGAGGTCCTGTGATGGTCACCTTCGTATTCGATGGCGAGCTTGATGTCGGGGTATCCGAGGTCAGGGCGGAGAATCGCCGAGACTGTCGAACACTCCACTTCCGGGTGAACTACCGGCTCAGGAAAACCGTTCTCAATGATCCACAGTCTCAACCATGTCTCGCGCGTCTCGCGGATCAGTGACAGGGCCCGCCGCACTGACTTTCGAGCTTTGAGGTAGTGGCTTGCGCTGGCCCTGGCTCGAAGCTGATCGAGACTGGTGAGCGGCCCGCTGTTCTGTCGGCTGATCGCTGCATCACCTAGTGCGATCAGGTCGTTCTCGCTGAGCAGTGGGGCAAGTTCGAAGAACAGATCGGTGGCTGAGATCAGCGGCAGGTTGTAGAACTCGGTGATGTCGAAACCGGATCCTCGGTGGAGCTTCACGGCTTTTCGCCGAATTCGCAGACCTCGATCGCCGCTGATGACGTGGGTGTCGAAGTTCTTGGGCTGGTTGGGCAGCGGCAGCCCGTAGAGTACAGCGGCTGTCAGCGAACAGCCGATGACATTCGGGTGCAGGAGCAGAAGAGCTGAAAGCCTTATTTGTTGCTGCAACCACTGTTGATCTGCCCACGGTGGGCAGAGAACTCGTGAGCTGGGATCGGCTTCAACCCACACGCCGCGGAAGACCTGCCGGAAGCGAGACTCGTCTTTGAGCGCGAATTCTGTGAGCCCGCGCGCTGTGAGATCGCGGTGCATAAAAGGGATAGGAGCCGTCTGGAAATCGGCAGGCGATCGAATTGTCCTGTGCATGAAAAACAGGATCGTTCACACACAGTGAACAGTGAATGCGACAGAATGCGTCTGTGGAAACTCCTCGTCGGTCTTCAGGAATCTGCGTGAGTGTGCAGAAATGGCCGCGTCCCACGTCAACGCTGGCAAATATGCGGTCTGGTCGCAGTCTGCAACGACAGAGCGAGGAGTTTATCCACAGGAAAGAATGGTCGGGTGGGGCTCCTTGGCTCACGCTTGAAGCCCCTCGCAGTGCAATTGTTGGGTCGATCCACGGGGTTTCGGCTCCCTGAACGCCGTGGATCGACCCAACAATCACCGTGGCGGGGTGAATCGAGGGAGGAGCGAGGCCGCCCGCCGCGTCCGGGCAGCCGTCGCTCAGGCGATGGTGACGTCGCCGAGGCGGCGCGGTTCGAAGCTCACCTGTGAGGACTTGACGACCACCGAGCCGCCGAGGACGAACGAGAGCTTCTCGTCGAAGTCGTGTTCGGCAGCGGTGACGATGTCCCGGTAACGTCCCTTGACCCGTACCTCGACAGTCGAGGGAGTGAGTTCGAGATCGCTGCCGGACGAGGTCAGCCCGATCTGCGGACTGCGCTCGAGCGACCAGGACACATCACCGATGATCTCGTTGTCCGTGTCGTAGCCGAAGACGCAGCCGGCGGGCATGAGCGTCTTCGACTTCATGCAGTCCTGCAGATGGTCGGTGACCTGCTCCTCCACGGTCTGCTCGAGCTTGGCCGTGGGTTCGGGCGAGAGCTTCACGGTGGGGGAGTCGCCGGGGGCGGTCACCTCGGTGCGTTGGGAGTCGGACTTGAGGTACGTCGCATCGAACCCGACGAGGTAGCTCGCCGGGAACAGCACGGGCACTTCTCCCGTACTGACCCCGTAGCCGTTGACAGTCGCCGTCGACGAACCGGAGACGTCGAGGCTGAGGGTCGGCCATTCCTGCTGTTCGATGGCCCACCGGTTGAAGAGTCCCGCGCTGGCAGGCAGCCGGACCATGTTGAGATCGACGGTCTGCTCCTTGGAGGAGAGGTTATAGCTGAGGCGGACATTCGCATGGTCGCGTCGACGGAGACGGTCTCGGCCTTTGGGTCGCGCGGCAGGTCGGGAGCCGCCGAGAGGACCTCGTCGCTGAGCGCCAAGGTCGACGACGGAGTCGGTGTCGACAGGTAGGAGAAGGCACTCTGCGCATCGCCGTTTTCGATCGCCGAGATGTAGGACTCGGCAGCACGTGCGGGGGTGTAGATGGTGAAGTTGAGGAGGGGGACGGCTGCAACCGTGAGGACGACGACCGTCAGCGCTGAGATCAGAAGTCTGCGCGACGTTCGCATGGCGCTCCTGATGGGGTTGGGACTGAGGGGACTGGGCAGTTCTCAGTCTATCTGCAGCCCGTCACTCAACCGGGTAGGCGTGCAGTGCGGAGGTGTCGACCTCGACGAAGACATGTGTGCCGACCTTGACGTTGGCACGCAGTTCGGCGATCGTCGCGCCGAGTCCCGGATGCAGGACACCGAATCCGATGGTCGGCTTCTCGTCCGCATCGGCGGCTGCTGAATCCGCGTCGGCGGCTGAGGCTGAATCCTCAACCGATTCGGCGGTTGCGTCAGATGGCGCCGAGTCCTCCGGCTTCGTCTGCCTGCCGGGCACGCCGGCGAGGTCGGCCAGGTCGACGTCGAGGGCGAGGCCCATCTCCGTGTCGACCGGTGAGAGCTTCGCCTGCAGGCAGGAACCGCGATCACGGAGCCCGGTGACGATGGCTTCGAACACCGTCGCCGAGGTGAACGCCGGGTCGTGTTCGTCCAGTGACAGAAGGGCGGCACGCCACCCGAGAGTCACGAACACCTTCCCGTCGAGTTCCGTGCGGCCGCACGGCCGAATGGCCGATGGACAGCCAGCCCTTCCGGGCCAGCCCGGAATAGACGTTGACCCCGCTGAGCTCGGCCGGCAGCGAACCGCGCGGTTCGGTGACGATCTGCTCCAGGGAACCGAGCGCGACGAGCTGGTCCTTTTCGATGTTCGCCACCCCCGCCTCGGCGATGGTGTGGTCGGTCAGCGAATTCGAGCTGAACACGACTCCGCGGCGCTCCTGGGCGACGAGTTCGGCGAAGCGACTCCGCAGTCCGGTGCGCAGATGGCCGGGGACCGAACCGAAAGGATCGATGAGCGTCAGCCATGTCGCGCCGCTCGCCCAAGCCGCGGCCAGGGCGAGGCGGGCACGATCGGTCGCGTCGAGGTCGTCGATGCGGCGGCGCAGAACGTCGGGCCGCAGTCCGAATGTCGTCAGCGCAGCTGATGGATCCGCTGCCGATGCCGCCTCCCCAGATCCGGCATCGGCTTCGCGAAGATAGCTCTTCATCCAGTTGCGCACACGCGAACGACCCGACCGGCGTCCGGTCGGGAAGCGTGGTGGTGGTGCGACGTGGGGCAGGGCCGCCGCGGACAGCACCACCGAAGTGGTGCTGTCCGGGCTGCCCATGAGTCCCAGCATTGTCCCTGCTCGCAGACGTCCGAGGTCGATCTCGCGTCCGTCGAGCTGCAGCCCCGCGAGGGACAATTCATCGTTCAATGCGGTTTAGAACTCCGCGGGATCGTCGGAGGCGTTCATCCGCCGACGGGTGATGATCACGGCTGCTGCACCGACGGCGAGGAGGCCGACACCGAGTGCCAGTCCGGTCATCTCGGCACCGGTCCGAGGCAGGTCGCTGCCCGAATCGTTCGAGCCGCTGCCGTTGCCGTTTCCGCCTTCGTCGACGGCGGTGCCGTTGGTGAGCACGGTGAAGCTTCCGCCCTGGGGCTCATCGAAGCTCTCGGCCTGGGCTCGCACGTTGTAGGTGCCGAGCACGGCCTTGACCTTGGCCTGGACGCCGAAGGTGACCTTGCCTTCGGAATCGGCTTCCTTGGTCATCGTGTAGCGGTCGACCTTGCCCTGCGCATGCTCGACCGTGATCGAGACCTTCTCGCCGGGCTGAGCCCCGCTGACGCCGATCTTGATGCCGTCGTTGAGGAAGTCCTCGGAGCTGACCTCGGTCGGGTCGATGAACATCGAGGCCTGCGCGGCTGCGGCAGGCTTCTTGTCCTCGGTGCTGGGGCTGGCCGGACCGGTGGACTCGGGAGCCTCGTCCTCAGCCTTCTCGTCGTCTTCGGCGGCATCGTCTGCGCCTTCGGACTCGTCAACCTTCGGCTCTTCGTCCTTCGGAGCTTCGGTTTCGGTCTCGGTCGGCTTGGGAGCCTCGGTGGTGGGCTCCTTGTCCGGAGCCTCGGCGGGTCCCGGCTTCACGTCGTCGGCAGGAGCCTTGTCCTTGTCATCGGCCTCGTCGGTCTCTGACGGGCTCGGCTTCGGTGCCTCGGTCGTGGGCTCTTCGGTCTTGGTCTCCGACGGCTTGGGAGCTTCCGTGGTCGGCTCTTCGGTCTTCGTCTCCGAAGGCTTGGGTGCCTCTGTGGTGGGCTCCTCGGTCTTCGTCTCCGAGGGCTTCGGGGACTCCGTCTCGCTGGGAGTCTCGTCCGGAGTCTTGATCGGACCGGTGGCGGAGTCGCACTTGTCGTCGTCCTTATTGTCGCCCTTACCCGGGTCGTCGACCTCGGACGCCTTGGAGACAACCTCGAAGGTCACCTTCGAGGACTTCTTCTCGGACTTGAGGTCGGTGAGGTAGAGCGAGTATTCGCCGACGGGGACCTGAGCACCGTCGGTGACGGTGAAGAAGTAGGTGCCGGAGACCTTTCCGTCCTCGTCGACCGTGAGCTTCTTGTCCGGCGAGTATTCGGTGCCATCGGTGCCGACGACGGTCACCGTGGCTTTCTCGTCCGGAGTGAATCCGGTGCCGGAGAAGCCGATTCCCTTCTTGTCGTCAGCGATGTCGGCGCGGGTCACCTGCGCCTGCGCAAGGGTCGCCTGCGGGTCCGACTCGTCGGGAACCGAGGAATCCGATTCGGAGCTGTTCGATGACTGCTGATCACCCTGGGCGCACAGCGGTTGCTGAGGGACCGTAGCGGTGGACTCTGTCGCTGCGAACGCCGGGGCGCCAGCAAGACCTGTCAATGCAACGGCTACTGCGGGGGCAAGCACAAGACGCGAGGTCTTCACAGTAATGCCTTTCGATTGTTGTCTACCCACGAAAGACGATGGACTCCCGGCATTCCTTGGCTTAAGAAGGGGAAGGCACCATCGTGCGCGGGTCCGTACAGCTCATTACCCTAGAGCATTCATCCGCCGCTATGGGGAGACACACGGGTAAAAATCAGGAGAATTCCCGATAATCGTTATTGTTTTGTGACATAGATTGGGCGTGTCGGTCGGAATCTTGCGCGGATTCGGCGTGCCCAGGTCGTGCGCTCGCGAGCATGTGAGGCCCGGAACGACTACCATCGGAAACGTGACTCTCCTTTCCGACCGCGACATCCGCGCCGAGCTCGACTCCGGACGCATCGCCCTCGACCCCTACGATCCGTCGCTGATCCAGCCGGCCAGCGTCGACGTGTGTCTCGATCGTTACTTCCGGCTCTTCGACAACCACAAGTACGCGGTCATCGATCCGAGCCTCGAACAGCCCGAACTCACGCGCTTCGTCGAAGCCGCTCCGGGCGAGCCCTTCGTCCTCCATCCGGGCGAGTTCGTCCTCGCCTCCACTCATGAGCTCGTGACTCTGCCCGTCGACGTCGCCGCTCGCCTCGAAGGCAAGTCCTCGCTCGGGCGTCTCGGCCTCCTGACCCACTCGACGGCCGGATTCATCGACCCCGGTTTCAGCGGCCACGTCACCCTGGAGCTGTCGAACGTCGCGACGCTGCCGATCACCCTGTGGCCGGGAATGAAGATCGGTCAGCTCTGCTTCTTCCGACTCAGCTCGGAGGCGGAGAATCCCTATGGTTCCCAAGCCACGGGCAACCGCTACCAGGGCCAGCGCGGTCCGACGGCCTCCCGTTCGCACCTCAACTTCTACCGGAGGGACATGTGATCACCCGCCGCGAACTGCGGCTGCAACGCGAAGCCGCTGAACGCGCCGCCCGGGAACAGGCCGACGCCGAGCGCTACCAGGTCCCCGACGCTGAAGCGACGGGTGCCCAGGCGACGGGCGCCCAGACGACGGGTGTTTCGAATGCGAGCGGAGACCCGGCCGCCCAAGGCACCGGCACCACTGTGTCTCCGGCGCCCACCACGACAGGTGCGCCCGCCTCAGTCTCCGAGACTCAGACTCCGGACTCTCAGGCCGCGAGCCGGCGGAAGACCGGGATGCCGTCGACGGGACGGCCGGGGTACGGCGGTGACACCTCCTCGCCCAAGGACACGGCCACCTCGGCGGATCTGCGCGGTTTCCATCTCATCCTCCTCGATGACGCCGTCGAGGTCTCCGACGTCCTCGCGCTCATCCACAACAAACTGCCCGATCTGCGCCCCACGCTCGACGAGCACGGGCAGATGCGACTGAGCCGGCACTCCCGACTGAGCTCGGGGGCGACCCTCGACTCCGCCGACGCCGCCGCGCTCGAGGTTCCCGACTGGGCCCAGCACGCCATTGTCATCGACTGCCCCCGGGACCGGCAGCCGACTCCGCCGCCGAGCTGGTTCGCCGATGCCGATGGCCTCCACGAGGCCTTTCCCAACGGGATGCCGGACCGGGAGGAGGAGCGGATGCTCAGCCTCATGCTCTCCGTCGCATCCCGCCTCCACACGGGCGTGCGCCTGGCCGATGAGCCGGGGCTGCCGACGCGGGTGATCATCCCCGACCCCGAGGCGAAGGTCGACCTCTACATCTACTCCTCGTACTGGATGGAACCGCCGGTGGCCCTCGACTTCGTGCACCGGCATGCCCCGCACGCTTTCCAGCAGGCCCTGCCCACCCCCGACGAGGATGTGCTGGCCCAGGCGAGCATCGACGACCCGCTCTTCGATCCGTCCGCCCCGGTCATCCTCGACGGCTATGCCCTGCTCGTCCCGCTCGGTGAGATGGACGAATCCGCCGGCAGCCTCGAAATCCGCGTGATGGAGGCCGAGTGGGTTCCGCCGATCGTCGCCGCCCACACCGATGCCCCGCAGATCGAGTACCACGTGCATTGGATGGACACCGAGTCGAATCGGTATCGGCCGAATCAGGGACGTCGGTTCCGGCGGATGCGCAGCAAGGTGGCAGAGCTGACCGATTCCATCGGAGCCGAGCTGCTCGTCGGCTCGGCCGGCATCGGACTCGACGAGAACGGCTTCCTCGTGACCAGCCGGCAGCTGCGTGCGTGATCGGTGCCGTCCCGGGCCAGGACCGGTCTCACCTCACACTTCGTGATTGTGGAAACGACACCTGTCCGTGCGAAAATAAGCTGACGAACCTTTCTCACAAACAGGCATATGACGGAGGTGGCCGCCGGTGATAGTCATGACAGGGGCCTTCTTCGGGGCATCTGTCATCGCCTACCCTCTGGTTCGCCTGCTCGGCCGCAACGCCTTCTTCCTCCTCGCTCTCGTCCCGTTCGCGGGACTCCTGTGGAGCCTGTCGACGATTTCCGATCTGTTCGGCCCCGCCGCTCAGCCGCTCGTCGAGAACCTCAACTGGCTGCCCGAACTCGGCCTCGGCGGAGTCTTCCGCCTCGACGTCCTCTCCTGGATCATGACGCTGCTGGTCACCGGGGTCGGCGCCCTCGTCTTCGTCTACTGCGCACGCTACTTCCCGCCCGACGAGCCGGGACTGGCTCGATTCGCGGGAATCTTCATGGCCTTCGCCGGAATGATGTACGGGCTCGTCGTCGCCGACGAACTGCTCATGCTCTACCTGTTCTGGGAAGGCACCACCGTCTTCTCCTACCTGCTCATCGGGCACAGCCAGTCCCGCCGCCGCTCGAGGCAGGCAGCCCTGCAGGCACTCATCGTCACCACCGCCGGCGGGCTGGCCATGCTTGTGGGCATGATCCTGCTCATCACCGCCACCGGCACGGGGCAGATCTCGACCCTGGTCGACCGGGCTCAGTCGGGTTTGGACACAGGCGGCGTCATCGTCTCCGCCGTCATCCTCATCCTCGTCGGAGCGGTCTCGAAGTCCGCGCTCATGCCGTTCCACTTCTGGCTGCCGGGCGCCATGGCAGCACCCACTCCGGTGAGCGCCTATCTGCATGCCGCGGCTATGGTCAAGGCGGGAATCTACCTCGTCCTGCGCCTGGCACCGGGCTACCACAACATCCCCGGCTGGTCCGAGGTGCTGCTCACCCTGGGTCTGCTGACGATGTTCATCGGCGGTTGGCAGGCGCTCAAGCAGACCGACCTCAAACTGCTTCTGGCCTTCGGCACGGTCTCCCAGCTCGGATTCCTCACCACCATGGCCTCGTTCGGCACTCCGGACATCACGAAGGCGGCCCTGGGTCTGCTCATCGCCCATGCCCTGTTCAAGTCCTGCCTGTTCCTGTGCGTCGGCATCATCGACCACCGTGCCGGCACCCGTGATCTGACGAAGCTCTCCGGCGGTTGGAAGGCCTTCCCGGTCGTCGCCGTGTGCGCGACGATCGCGGCCGCCTCGATGGCCGGACTGCCTCCGCTGCTCGGCTTCGCCGCGAAAGAAGCCGCGTACTCGACCCTCCTGTCCTCACCGGACAAGACCTCGGTCATCGCCTTCATCGGCATCATGATCGGCTCGATCCTCACCGTCGCCTATTCGGCCCGCTTCGTCTGGGGCGCGTTCTCCACGAAGCCGGGAGTCGACGATATCGCCCGCCGCGACGAGAAGCTCACCCTCGTCGTCTCCCCGCTCATCCTCACCGCACTGACACTGGCGCTCGGCCCCGGAGTCGGACTGCTCGACGGCTACTTCTCCGCGTGGACCGCCGGCCTGCCGGCCGTGGCCGAGGGTGACGGGCACTACCACCTCGCTCTGTGGCACGGATTCGAACCGGCGCTCGCCTTCACCGCCGTGACCGTCGCCGCAGGTGTCGCCCTGTTCATCTTCCGCCGCCCCTTCGCGAAGGTCCAGGCGACGCTGCCGTCGGGACTGGACTTCCACGAGCTCTACCGGATGCTCATCGGCTGGATGGAAGCCCTGGCGCTGTGGGTCACCGCCCGCACCCAGCGTGGTTCGCTGCCGTTCTACCAGGGCGTGGTCTACATCGTCCTCGTCGCCGGACTGGGCCTGGCGATCATCTCCAACGACACGTGGAACATCACCTTCCGGCTCTGGGACACCCCGCTCGATCTCATCGTCGCGGCCGTGCTCGTCATCGTCGCGATCGGTGCCACCCGGGCCAAGAAGCGCTTCACCGCCGTCGTCGTCACCGGCATCTCCGGCTATGCCATGGTCGCCTACTTCGCCTTCGTCGGCGCTCCCGACCTGGCCCTGACCCAGGTGCTCGTCGAGACCATCACGATCGTCGTCTTCGTCCTCGTCCTCCGCCGGCTGCCGGCGCGCATCGGTGAGTCCACCGGGCGCCTCACCCCCGCCTGGCGGGCGATCATCGGCGGCGCCGTGGGCATCACCATGATGCTCGTTGTCCTCATCGCCGCTGGAGTGCGCGTGGCCGATCCGATCTCCGTCGACTTCGGTCAGCTCGCCTACGAGCTCGGCCACGGCAAGAACATCGTCAACGTCACCCTCGTCGACATCCGCGCCTGGGACACGATGGGCGAGATCTCGGTGCTCGTGGCCGCCGGAACCGGTATCGCCGGCCTCATCTTCGTGCGCGGACGCGAAGGCCACCTGCATCGGTTCGAAAGGAAGAAGGACGGCACCGAGGCGGCCGGTCGCATCCGCTTCCAACCCGTGGCCGAGGACGTCGTCGACCTCCACTACACCGGCCAGGGGGAGGGCCTGTCGCAGAAGCGGGCGTCCTGGCTCATCGCCGGACGCACCCTGGCTCCGCGCAACCGGTCGATCATCCTCGAAGTCACCGCCCGCCTGATCTTCCACGCCGTCATCGTCTTCTCCGTCTACCTCCTCTTCGCCGGCCACAACGATCCGGGCGGCGGTTTCGCCGGCGGCCTCGTCGCCGGGCTCGCGCTCGTCGTCCGCTACCTCGCCGGAGGCAAGTACGAACTCGCCGAGGCGGCGCCCTTCACTCCCTCGGGAATGCTGGGCACCGGTCTGGTCACCGCGATCCTCACCGTCATCGGCGGGTGGATCTGGGGTGGCACGGTCTTCGAGTCCGTCTACCTCGAGGGTGATCTGCCGCTGCTGGGGCACCTGTCCTTCGGGACGTCGACGTTCTTCGACATCGGCGTCTATCTCATCGTCGTCGGCCTCATGCTCGACATCCTCCGCTCGCTGGGAGCCGAGGTCGACCTGCACCAGGAGCGCGACGAGGCGATGCTGACCAACCGCATCCACGACAATGTGAACTTCTCCGAGGACATGGGCGCCACTGCCGAACACCGGGCCGTGTCCGAGATCATCGACCGGGTCAACGAACTCGACGTCGACAACGGCGCGGAAGGAGGCCGCCTATGAGCGTCTCCTTCGTCATGGTCCTGGCCATGGGCGTCCTCTTCGCCGGCGGCATCTACCTCATGCTCGAACGCTCCCTGACCCGCGTTCTGCTCGGCTTCATCCTGCTCGGCAACGGAGCGAACCTGCTCATCATCCTCACCGCCGGCCGCGGCTCTCCGCCCCTGACCGACGGAAAGAACCTGTCGACCGAAGGCATGTCCGATCCGCTGCCGCACGCCCTCGTCCTCACAGCCATCGTCATCACCTTCGCCGTGACGGCGTTCCTGCTGGCGATGATCTACCGCTCTTGGAGGCTCATGCGCGCCGATTCGCTGCAGGATGACGACACCGACCTCCAGGTGGCGATCACGAAGCTCATCGACTCCGAGGCGGAGGCGAGCACCGACTACGACGACACCGAGTTCGGTGACGAAGCGGAGTCCCCGATCACCGGCGCCATCGACCTCGACGACGACGGCACCCCCGCAGAGCGGGAGGATCTCGCCGACGACATCGAGGACGCGTCGACTCCGGCCGAGGCCGATGCCATCTCCGAGGCGGCTGCGGACTCGCAGACGGAGGCGCACAGCGCCGAGGAGGCCGAGGTCACCGAAGAGGCCAAGGACGCGAAACAGGGAGACGACGAATGATCGATCTTCTGCCCGTCCTCGTTCCCCTGCCTGTTCTGCTGCCGCTCATCGGCGCCGGAATCGCCCTCATCCTGTCCAAGCACACACGGACGCAGAACATCGTGTCGATCGCGATCCTCGTCGCCGTCATGATCATCGCCACGGTGATCCTCTTCGGCGTCGATACCCATGGACCGCAGGTCGTGGCGATCGGCGGGTGGCAGCCCCCGGCCGGCATCGTGCTCGTCGCCGACCGGCTGTCCTCGCTCATGCTCATCGTGTCCTCGCTGGTCACACTGTGCGTGCTCGTGTACGCACTGAGTCAGGACGCCAACGACGACTCGAACGAAACCCCGATCTCCGTGTTCAACCCCAGCTATCTGGTGCTGTGCGCGGGCATTGCCAACTCGTTCCTCGCCGGAGACCTGTTCAATCTCTACGTCGGCTTCGAGATGTTCCTCGTCGCCTCCTATGTGCTGCTCACCCTCGGCGCCACGGCGGAGCGGATCCGTGCGGGAGTCACCTATGTGATCATTTCGCTGGTGTCCTCGGTGATCTTCCTCGCTGCGATCGGCATCATCTACGCAGCATGCGGCACCGTGAACATGGCGCAGCTGTCCGAGCGGATCTCGGATCTGCCGGCCGATGTGCAGATGATCCTCCATGTCCTCCTGCTGCTGGGCTTCGGCATCAAGGCCGCGATCTTCCCGCTGTCCTTCTGGCTGCCTGACTCGTATCCGACGGCTCCGGCACCGGTGACGGCGGTCTTCGCGGGACTGCTGACGAAGGTCGGCATCTACGCGATCATCCGCACAGAGACCCTGCTGTTCGCCGAGTCCTCTCTGCGGGTGCCGCTGCTCATCGCGGCGGGACTGACGATGCTCGTGGGCATCTTCGGCGCCATCGCGCAGTCGGAGATCAAGAGGATCGTGTCCTTCACCCTGGTCTCGCACATCGGTTACATGCTCTTCGGCGTGGCCCTGGGCACGAGCTTCGGACTGTCCGCGGCGATCTACTACACGGTTCACCACATCATCGTCCAGACCGCGCTGTTCCTGGCCATCGGACTCGTCGAAATGCGCGGCGGGTCCACCTCGACGAGGTCGCTGGGCGGTCTCATGGTGCTCTCGCCGGTGATCACGATCATCTTCTTCATCCCGGCGCTCAACCTCTCCGGCATTCCGCCGTTCTCCGGGTTCATCGGCAAGGTCGCGCTCTTCCTCGCCGGCTTCGACGATCATGCGTGGCTGCCGACCGTCCTCATCGTCGCCGGCACCGTCACGAGCCTGCTCACCCTCTACGTCATCGGACGTACCTTCAACCTCGCGTTCTGGCGTGACCCGGCCGATGTGGAAGAGCCGAACGAGGACCTCGTGGAGGAGTTCACGGATCGGAAGAAGACTCTGCTGGCGGGGAAGAAGTGGACGTCTCAGATCGGCGTTCCTCCTGCCATGGTGGTGGCCACCTCGGTGGTGGTGATCGCCTCCGTAGTTCTCACGGTCGCCGCCGAACCCCTGTGGGACATGTCGAACCGGGCGGCCGAGAATCTCTCGACACCGATCGACTACGTCACGAACGTGCTCGGAGGTGAAGAGTCATGAGCCCCAACCGAGACAGAGGGCAGAACCGCGACCAGGGTCAGATCCGAGACCCGGGGCAGGACCGCGCACCGGGACAGAACCGAGCGCCGGCTCCCAACCGGGCGCGGATGAGCCGGGGCCGCGGAATCATCCAGCAGCTCGTGCTGCTGATCTCGCTGGTTCTGCTGTGGCTGATGCTGTGGGATTCGATCACGGTGGTCACAGTGGTCACCGGAATCGTGCTGGCCTTCATCGTCACGCGCGTGTTCTACCTCCCGCCCATCGTGCTCTCCGGACGGTTCAACGTCTGGCATGCGGCGGTGTTCGGTCTGTGGTTCCTCTACTCGGTCCTCCACGCCTCCATCGAGGTCGCCTGGTATGCGTTCCGCCGCAAAGCTGTCGGGGCCGGGTCCGTCGTCGCCTGCGACCTGCGGACGAGTTCGGACCTCGTGCTCACCCTCATCGCCGATACCGCCAGCCTCATCCCCGGGTCGATCATCATCGACAGCGACCGGGCCATGGGCATGCTCTACCTGCACTTCCTCGACTGCGATTCCGAGGAGAAGCTGCGCAAGGCCAAGGCGCAGGTCTACTACATCGAAGAGCTGCTCATCCGCACCCTCGGATCGCACCGTGACCTCGCCGCACTGCGTGCCCGGCCGGATCCGCTGAACGAGACCGAAGGAGGCCGCTCATGAGTGAGATCGTCCTTCACACACTCGTCATCGCCGGTTCGGTGCTGTTGGCCGCCTCGGTGGTCATTGCGCTCTTCCGAATCGTCCGGGGTCCGTCGATCCTCGATCGCATGATCGGCACCGACGTCGTGCTCGCCTCGATCATGTGCGGCCTCGGCGGGTATATGGCCCTGTCCGACCGCACGGATCTGCTGCCCGTGCTCATCGTGCTCGCGATGCTCGGTTTCGTCGGTTCGGTCAGTGTGTCGAGGTACGTGTCGAAGTCCGATTCGATGACTCCCGGCGCCGAGGCTGGTGCCCTGTCCGAGTTCAGCTCCTCCGACTGGCATATGCCCCATGATGCGCAGGAGCAGAGCCCTGAACCGGCTGACGTCGAGGTCACCGAGATCGCGGATCCCACCTACGACGCCCACGCCGACAGCGACGGAGAGGGCGAGGGCACCGGGCCGGACCCGGGCCCCGAGGACGCCGAGCACATGTCGAGTGGCGACGGATCGGATGGCGACGGAGAGGAGAACAGCCGTGGTTCTTGACATCATCTCGGCCGTGCTCATCTTCCTCGGCGCGGTTCTGTCCCTGGCTGCCGCAATCGGACTCGTCCGCTTCGGCGACCTTCTCTCCCGCATGCATGCGAGTGCGAAGCCCCAGGTATTGGGCCTGATTCTCGTCGCCGTGGCGATCGCGATCCAGTTCCCGACCTGGGCGACGGTGACGACGCTGGCGATCATCATCTCCTTCCAGCTCGTGACGATCCCCGTCGCCACGCACATGGTCGGCCGCGCCGGTTATCGCACCAAGCACCTGCGTCGATCTATGCTGTATCGAGATGAACTCGCCGAGGCGTCGACCGTGCCGAGGCCAGAGAGATCGCCTGGGAACGCCAGAGAGGAACCGGAACAGACCACCATGACGGCTGACAATCACACCGAGCCCCAACCACTCGTCTTAGTCGCCGATGATGAGCCCGACGTCCTCGGAGCGGTCGTGCCGTTCCTCGAACGCTCCGGATTCCGGGTGCTGCCCGCCAGCGACGGACTGCTCGCCCTCGACGAGATCCATCGTCACAATCCCGATGTGTGCGTCCTCGACGTGCTCATGCCCGGAGCCGACGGCCGGCAGGTGCTGCGCCGTCTGCGGCAGGAGGAGAACTGGGTTCCGGTGCTGCTGCTGACCCAGGTCGGCGAAGGTGTCGAGCGTGCGATGGCACTCGAAGAGGGCGCCGACGACTATCTCAACAAACCCTTCGACCCGCACGAGCTCGTCGCTCGCATCCGTGCCGTGCTGCGTCGCACCCGCAACGACGGACCGCCTCTGGCCACGGCTCCGGTACTCGTGTCCAGCTTCGGCCTGCGCGTCGACCGGGTCGGACGACGCGCCTGGTTGGGCCAGCGTGAGCTCGTCATCACCCCGAAGGGCTTCACCCTGCTCGAGTACCTCATGGTGCACAAGGACGAACTCATCGAACGCTCCCGCCTGCTCGAGGTGCTGTGGGGATTCGAAGAGGCCGTGGGCACCCGTGCCGTGGACTCCCGTGTCGCCGAACTGCGCCGCGTGCTCGGCGAAGACGCCGCGGAACCACGGTGGATCGCCACCGTGCAGGGCCGCGGCTACCGATTCGTCGGTGAGGTCCGCGGTGAGGACGGACAGAGCCGTCTATGACGAACTTCCTTGTCTTCGAGATCCAGGTCTGGCTGTTCCTGCTGCTGCTCGTCATCGTGCTCGGCGGTCTGGCCGTCGGTGCCTGGTTCGGCTGGCGGTACCTGAAGAGGCGTGAGGCGGCGCTGCGGGAATCCATCGAGACGGCAGCGGCCGAGGACTCGATGACGAAGCGCAATCGGATGCTCATCCGACTCGACCACGAGCTGAAGAATCCACTGACGGCGCTGCGCACCTCGGCGGCGAGCATCCGCGAGGTCGTCCGTGACGGCGGCACACTGAGCGAGGTGGAGCCGGCGGCCAAGCAGGTCGATGTGTCCTCGCGCCGGGTCGCCCGACTGCTGGCCGATCTGCGCAAGCTCGCCGATGTCGAGACCCGGATCATCGAATACGCTCGCGTCGATCTCGATGCACTCATCCACCAGGCCGTCGAGGATGCCTCGACCGCGCCGGGCGCCGAGGATCGGATGATCGTGGCGACCGTCGCCCGGGCTCCGTGGCGGCTGCCCGATGTCGCAGGAGAGGAGGATCTGCTGCTCACCGCGATCCTCAATCTGCTGGGCAATGCTCTCAAATACTCGTCGCAGGCCGAAGTCGTCGAGCTGCGCGCCAATGAGCAGATCATCGACGGACACCGCTGGGTCGTCGTCGAGGTCGCCGATACCGGCAGCGGCATTCCGTTGGCCGAACAGGAGAACGTCTGGGACGAGCTCTCTCGCGGTTCTCGGGTCCGGGCCGTCGCCGGTTCGGGAATGGGCCTCTCGCTCGTGCGTGCGATCGTCACCCGCCACGGCGGATCCGTGCAGCTCTTCAGTCAGGAGGGTGTGGGCACCTCGGTGCGTATGGTCCTCCCTGTGCTCGCCGATGCCGCACCCGTGACCGTGCCGCAGATGTCCGATCATATGGATCGGGTCGCCGCAGGCTCGCATGCGGTGCAGCCTATGCAGCAGGCGGATTCGCGACAGGCGCCCGGATTCCTGCCGCCCCGTCAGCCCAATGAGGCCGAACTGCAGGGGCGGATCCTCGGTACGCCGCGGCGGACGTCGAAGCGTCGCCTCGAGCGGGTCGATGGAAATCTGGTCAATCGTCGGACGGGCGAGTCAGTCTCCGGTGGATTCCCGCCGGATTCCGGGCAGCATTCGCAGTTCAAACCGCCGCGGCAGGCACCGAACGGCGGAGGACAGAACCCGGGTTACGGGCAGCCGCCAGTCGGAAGCCAGCCGAACTCCGGTCCGCAGCATTCCGGCCCGCCGCGATCAGGCCAGCCGCAGTCAGGCCAGGCGCACTCGGGCCCGCAGAATTTCGGTCAGCCACCCGTCGGCAGTCAGCCTGCCAGCGGACCCCAGCCGACCAGCCAGCCATCAGTCGGCAATCAGCCGAATTCCGGACCGCAGAACTTCGGCAATCAGCCCATCGGCAGCCAGCCCGTCTCAGGTCAGCAGAATTTCGGACAGCCCCCCATTGGCAGTCAGCCACCCGTCGGCAGTCAGCCTGCCACCGGACCCCAGCCCACAGGCCAGCCTCCTGTCGGCGGCCAGCGGAATTCCCGACCGCCGGCTCCTCAGCACGGGTACGGGCAGGCACAGCCGAACCAGAACGGCCCGGAAGCGGGGTACCCGGACCGTCACCAACAGGGTGACCAGCAGTGAGACGGGTGACCAGACGAACGGCTTCACCGGGTCCTGCCGCGGTGAGAATGGTCGCGGCGAGACCAGCCTCGGTGCGGCGAGCCGCGGCCGCAGGCACACTCGCACTGACCGTCCTGCTCAGCGGGTGTTCGGTCTTCCAGATCCGCACCGAGGACAAGTCTGCCGGTCCGATGCGGATCGGTGTGCAGGAAACCGCCGGACCCGAACCCACAGGCAAACCCACCGAGGCCGGAATCCCCAAAGGGATGACGAGGACTTCGGTGTCATTCGGCAGCAGCTGCCCGGTCGAGCTGAGCTTCGCGATCGGCGATGAGTGGAGGGACAGCACCGGGAGCACCGAACAGTTCCATGTCTTCACTCACGGAGAGAACAGCGCCGAAGCCGACATCATTCTCGTCAACTGCACCGACGAATACGGCGACAGTGCGCAGGAAGTCGTCGACCAGAAACGACGCTACAACTTCTCCAAACAGGACTCGCAGGTGATTGCCGAGCAGACGGGCTCTCTGGCAGCGGGAGAGTTCTGGAGCTATCAGGGCGAACTCGGTCCTACCGAGATCATGGCTCTCAATAAGAAACCGACGTATGTCTTCGGGGTACAGACGGGGTACAAGATCAACGGACGTCTGGTGAATATCTCGATCGAGATGCGCACGCTGAAGACGAACACCGAAGTGGCGGAGGACTTCAAGAAGATGCTCCCGACGGTGACGATCGACGGCGAGAAGGTTCCGGCACCGAGCTTCCGCTGACTCTTCCGTGGGCATCGAACGACGCGGCGGTTGGGCGCCAGCGATTCGGCCAGTCGCCTTTGCAGTCGGTCATCTGCGCGGCGAAGGTCACACGCACGCGATCCAACGGGCTACCTCGGCGGCGCGGGATATTCGGTAAGCAGCCTCGGGCCCTCGACTCGGTCGGCCGCCTCGGCGCCTCGGCGAGTTGGGGTCCTCGGGATACCACCCCGGAATCGACGTTGGGACCTAGGATGGGAAGATGACGACCCACGACGCAGTGACCCGACTCCTCGACGCCCGCCGCCTGCAAGGCCTCTTGACGAATCAGAGCGGCCGCGTCATCGCCCAATACTCGTTCCTCAACTCCGAGGGCAATTCTTCCCTCAGCCACCTCGCCGATATCAGCGGGGAGACACCCCGGCGCATCACCCGCGGCGACCAGTCCGTCGGGCAGGCCGCGCTGAGCGAGAACGGCACGATCCTCTTCGCCTCCAAGCGCAAGGGCGAGGACGGCAAAGATGCCGAGTCCCCGAGCCTGTGGGCGCTGCCGGACAACGGAGAGGCCCGCAAACTCGCCGATCACGAGGGTGGTTTCTCCCGTATCGAGGTCAAAGGGGAGACCATCATCGTCGAGTTCCCCGTCCATACCTGGGCCGCTGACGAGAACGACCACCAGGAATTCAGCGCCGAACGCAGCGATGCGAAGGTCAGCGGAATACTCCACACCGGATTCCCCGTCCGCCGCTGGGATCATGATCTGGGGCCGGGCCGGCAGACCCTGGCCGTGGCCACCCTCGATGAGGCGGGTGCCGATTTTCCCGAAGTCACTGACGAACTGAGTGCGCCGGCGGGCATCGACTTCCGCTACCTGTCGCTGCCGTCCGGTCGACTGGTCGATTGGGCTGTCGACGACGAGGCCCGATTCGTCCTCGTCCAGCTGGAGAAGCCGATCCCCGGCCAGCTCGAAGCCAGTGAGATCTGGCGCGTGGACCTCAACGGTGAGCCCGAGCTGCACCGTCTGACGAAGCCGGCGACCGATCACAGCTTCGACATCGAGGCCATCAGCCCGGACGGGTCGAAAGCACTGGTCACTCGTGTGCAATCCTGGACTCCGCAGACCAACCTCGCGGCCGAACTCATGGTCCTCGACCTCGAAACCGCGGAACTGAATCCCGTGTGGCCTGATGCCGACTTCTGGTTCTCCCCGATCTGGGTGGACGATTCGACCATCGTGGCCACTGCCGATGATCACGGCCGCGGCAGCATCTTCATCGGCGGTCTCGACGATGCGCAGCCTCGGCGGCTCGTCGGGGGAGTCGATCAGAAGTATTCGTTCTCGGGGCTGGCCGTGCGCGAGGACACGGTCGTGGCGACCGCCTCGGCGATCGATGTCGCACCTCTGCCGATCTCCGTCGACCTCGGCACCGGCGTGATCAGCGAGCTCGCGAATCCGGCGACGGTGCTCGACGAGGAAGGCACCCTCACCGAGGTGGAGGTCACTGCCGATGACGGCACTCCGATCCGTGCGTGGCTGGTGCTGCCGGAGCGGGAGGGGCCGCATCCGCTCGTCGTCTTCGCCCACGGCGGACCGTGGGGGTCGTGGAATGCGTGGACCTACCGGTGGAACCCGGGTCCGTTCGCGGCTGCCGGTTATGCGGTGCTGTTGCCGGATCCGGCGATCTCCACCGGTTACGGGCAGGCCATGATCGACCGCGGTCAGCAGCAGCTCGGCGGCACACCTTTCACCGACATCATGGCGCTGACCGAGGCCGCAGGGAAGCGGACGGACATCGACTCCGAACGCATCGCCCTGGCCGGCGGGTCCTACGGCGGGTATATGGCCAACTGGGTGGCCGGGCACACGGGCAGCGCGTTCAAGTGCATCGTCACCCACGCCTCTCTGTGGAACACCACGTCGATGGGGCGGACGACGGACAATTCGTCCTGGGACCAGGCGATGCGGGAGCAGTCGGCGCAATATTCGCCGCACCTCTTCGCCGGAGACATCGAGGTGCCGATGCTCGTCATCCACGGCGACAAGGACTACCGGGTGCCGATCGGGCAGGGTCAGGAACTGTGGCTGGATCTGCTCACTCAGGCGAAGACTCCGCTCGACGCCGATGGCGACACTCAGCATCGCTTCCTCTACTTCCCTGATGAGGGGCATTGGATCCTCGGCCGCGGGAATGCCGAGGTCTGGTATCGCACCGTCCTCGCGTTCCTCGATACGCATGTGCTCGGCATCGACGCGAACCGAGTCCGCACTCTGGGGTGAGTCGGCAGACGGTACGTCCGCACTTTGGGACGGGTCGGCGGCCGGTTCGTCGGCACCCTGGGGTGAGTCGGCAGGATTGCCCGCACCCTGCAGTGGGGAGACCGTGAAGCTATTCCGTACCCTGGATGAGGCGTGCGCAGAGCGATGGAAGGACCCCGATGACACAGACCGAACAGATCCCCACCGAGGCGGTCATCCACAATGCGTGCATCCTCGACGGTGATCGGACGACGTTCGCCGAGGAGACCGCTGACACATGGATCGCGATCGCCGACGGAACGGTCGCTGCACGGGGCCGCGGGGACGGCTGGAAGGACAGGGCCGCCTCGGCGAGGGGCGAGGTCATCGACGCGGCCGGCGGATTCGTGGCTCCGGCATTCGTCGATATCCACTGTCACGGCGCGGGCGGTGCGAGTGCCGAGGACGGGGCCGTGGCGGTCGATGCGATCCTCGATGCGCATCGGGCTCGTGGCACCGGCAGGCTCGCTCTGTCCTACGTCTCCGACACGATCGAGGGACTGTGTGAGTCCTTGCGCGCGGGCGCCGGACTAGTCCGTGAACGGGCCATGGTCATGGGCCTGCACGCCGAAGGCCCGTTCCTGTCCCCGGAATTCAAAGGTGCGCATGCGCCCGAAGTGCTCACATCGCCGACCCCGGAGGCGGTCGAAGCGATTCTCGGGGCGGCCGATGGAACTCTCGCGCAGATCACCATCGCGCCCGAACTTCCCGGTGCTCTCGATGCGATCGGTCGGTTCTCTGCGGCAGGGGTGCGTGTGGCCGTCGGTCACACGGCCGCCGATTATGCGCTGGCCGCGCAGGCCTTCGAGGCGGGGGCGAGCATCCTCACCCACGCGTTCAATGCGATGCCCGGAATCCATCACCGTGCTCCGGGGCCGGTCCTCGCCGCGGCCGAGGCCGAGCATGTCACCGTCGAACTCATCAATGACGGGGTTCACGTCGTTGCGCCGGTCGCACGTATGCTTCACGAGTTCGTGCCCGGACGCCTCGCGCTCATCACCGATGCCATGGCCGCAACCGGTTTGCACGATGGCAGCTACCGTCTCGGTTCGCTCCCGGTCGAGGTGAAGGATTCGGTGGCGCGTCTGGTCACCTCGGACGGTTCTCAGGGCGCCATCGCGGGGTCTACATTGACGATGGACGATGCCGTGAAGCGGGCCGTCACCGAGGTGGGACTCAGCCCGTTCGACGCTGTGCAGTCCGCGAGCTTCGTGCCTCTGCGGGCCGTGGGTGGACTGCCGGAGTCGGGTGATTCTCTGCATGCGGCGGGCAGTGCCGCCGGTGCCGGCAGCCTGTTGGCGGTCGGAATGTCGGCTGATCTCTTGATTCTTGATGAGGACATGAGCATCCGACGATCGCGGGTCGAGGGCTGATTCCACCGAACACGCCTGAGTCAGGTCGAACCTGGCTGTGCTTGGTCGATTCTGACGGGGTTGGAGTATGCGGCCGTGCCCATGAATCAGCTGAGTCCGGTTGAGCCTGGAAAGTGGGCACAGTTGTCCCCTGGAAGCTGGGGCGGCTATTTGTCGAACAGTGAGTCGACGATGTCGTCCGCGATGAAGCGGGCGTGGAGGATCGGCGTACGAGCTGGATCCTTTGCGGCAGGCGGGATGTAGGCCGGTCGGCCGTCGAAGAGCATCACCGTGTCCCAATCGGTGCGGTCGAGCAGGTGGTGATGATAGCTGCACAGCAGCGCGAGATTGTTGATCTCCGTCTTGCCGCCGAGCGACCATGGAAACACATGGTTGGCATCGCACCAACCGGGAGGGGCGTCACAGCCGGGGAAGGTGCAACCTCGGTCACGGGCGGTGATCACAGCCAGCTGTTTGCGATTGGCGAAGCGCTGTTCTGTGGCCACCTGCATCGTCTTGGCCCTGTCGCTCATGAGGTGGAAGAACAGCGAGCCGTTGAGGCCGTTTCTCATCAGTTCCTTGATGGGAATGGGATTGTCGGCGCCCGTGGTTCCGTGTCCTGTTCCTTTGGCCAGATCTTCGGCGGTGGCGTTGATGACGAGAGCATAAGGCGCTCCTGCAGCCGTCCGCTGCTTGTCGATCGTCGTGACGAGGCCGGCGAATCGTTCGTAGATCCATTCGCGCGCCGAGGGCTGTTCAGCGCTGACGTCGACGAAACCGCCGTCCTCACGAACGCCGACGCCGGGGACGTCAGCCGGATTCCCGGTCGTGCGGGCGCGTGAAGATCGGGGGCCGGAACTCGTTTTGCGTCATACCGGTCGCCGGAGAGCACCGCATCGACGATCTCAAGCAGCTCTTTGTCGGGAAGCGGCGAGCCTTTCGCCTCGGAGGCAGCAGTTGAGGAGTCGGCGGCATAATTGCCGTGGGCAGTGTTCCAGGCGGCCGCACCATCGGAACCGTCGGCCACCGAACCGGTCCCGTCCACAGATGTTGATCCGGCACCGTCCTGCTCGGCTTCTTTTGCCGACTGGATGCGTGAGGTCAGCAGTCCGTTGAGAGTGCCGCCGGTGACGGGGTCGAGCAGTCCACGCAGTTCCCAGTCGCCGTTGGCCTTGGCGCGCATGGACATGTTGTACGCGGAGCGGTCGGCTGAGTCCTTCGGTTCAGCACCGTCCGGGTCGATGTACCCCATGAGCTTGCCGAAGATCTCACGCAGGTCCTTGAGGCGGACCTTGGGCGCGTTGCTGACCAAGCGCGACTCGACATCGGTGCGGACGGCCTGGCTGACCCAGGTGGGCAGCTTTCGCATGCAGTCTTCGATGACCGACGCCTGGGCGGCAGAGATGGTTCCGGCATGGAGCGCATCCGCGACAACCGGATAGAGAGGCGGCAGAGCCTGTCCGGCCATGTCGACACGTCCGCCGAGGTTCTTGGCCATATCGGTCCGACGATTCGCCTCCGCGCCGGTGAGATTGAATCGGTTCTCGATGAGCGACTTCGTCGACTTGGCGCCGAAATCGCTGGGAGTCCCGACCCGTTCGCAGACGGAGAGCGCAAGCGTCGACAAGGCATCGTTGATGCGCGTAATCGCCTCGACCCCATCGGCGAGCATGATGGCCTGATCCGGTCCCATGGGCCGATCGAACGTGCGCAGCTCGTCTTTGAGACTCATCAGCTGAGTGATCGAAGAAGTGACCTCGGGCGCGAAGCGACTGAGATCTGCCCACTCCTCGTCGGCCAGCAGCGGGTGGGCGCTGGTCGACGAGGAGTTGTCGGCATTCCGATCGGATTGATCGGAGCTGCGTTCGGGAGTGACGGTCATGGGGATGATTTCCGTTCGCCAACATCGTTGTTGTTGATGTCCAGTTTACTCTCCAATGGGCTAGAACACCATAGATAATCGAAAAAGATTTCGAACAATAGTCATCTGTTCGCAGATGTTCGATGATGAACACATGCCGAATTGTTCTAATGATATGGGAGCGCCTGCTGTCGTGTCCGTGCTTCCCAGCGGCCACCGCCCGCTGCTGGTCCGGGGAGCCGTGACCTCAGCCGTCGCCCGCCGGCTTCGAATGTGTCAGTCTGTCGTGGCACGATGGGAGTATGGATGCCCTGCTCCTCATCGACACCGACGACGCCAGCTACCCCAGCGATGAAGCCATGGAGACCCTCGGCGATATCGTCACCCGCACGCGCGCTGTGGGCGGTGTGCTCATCTTCGCTTCGACGAAGGACGAGCTCGTCGACACTCCCGACGAGAGGTTGAGCATCTTCGTCCCCGACGAAGAGGACCTCGTGCTCCGCTCCGGGAGTCCCGATGTCTTCGAGGGAGTCGACGATCTGGCTGCGGGTCTGCATGACCTGTCCGTCGACCGCATCATCATCGCCGGTGCCGACGCCACCGCAGGGGTGCCCGGCACTGGACCCGGCGGTACCAGCACGCCCGCCACTGCCACCACTGCCGACGGAGTCGTCGCTGGCCCCGCTGACCAGGATGGGGACGACACAGGCAGCAGCGCCTCCTCGGCAAACGTCCCCGGAGCCGTCTACGCCTCGGCGATGGCGGCCCTTGTGTGCAACTTCGACGTCGTCGTCCTCTCCGACTCCACCACCGACCCCGACGGCAAGCTTGTCACCTGGTCCGACGCCGCCGCGAACGCAGGCGCCATGGTCAAGAAGACCGCCGATACCTGGCTGCGGATGTAGGTTCAGCCGCCCTCCCGAAATGTTTCTACATTGAGTAGAATGTGGGAGCGAGCTGAGAGGAGGGCACATGGCCGGATGGACGAAGTCCGTGCGCGCGCTCTTCGCCGCACTCATCACGACTCTCCTCGCCCTGCTCATGCACCTCGGCGCCGGTGGCTCGGTCTCGATTCCGGGCTCCGTGGTCGTCTTCGTCCTCGTCCTGTGGGCGGCGATGATAGCCGCCGGCAGACGCCTGGGTCACCTCACTCTGGCCGGGCTGCTCGGCCTCGGGCAGGTGCTCATGCACCTGACGATGAGCTGGTCCGCACATACCCTCACCCATGCGGGTGCCCACGCGGGAACCACCACAGCTGAAACCGGGCAGGCAGGGGTCGCAAGTACAGGGTCCACCTCCGCCGAGGCGACTCTCAACGCCCACGCCGGACACATTGTCCCGGCTCCTGGCTCCCTTGATCTCGGTCCGGCCGCATCCGTGCTCGGGCATGCGAATCACGGTGCCACCTCGGTGGGGATGATCATCGCCCACCTCGTCGCCGTCCTCGTCACCGCCGTGATCCTCAAGCGCGGTGAGGACATCGTCCTCAGCATTCTTCAGCTCGCCCTGGGCCCGGTCGTCGGTGCACTGCGTGCCCTCGCCGAGGCGGCCGGAGTCCTGGCCGACGAACCGTTCCGCAAGCTCTGCGCTCAGTTCCGGCTACCGCAGCCGGTCACCTCGGCGGTGGTCGGCCCGAACTACCGTCGCGGTCCACCCGCGCTCGTCTGACCTTCTACTCGGCGGTCAGACCGCCGACTTACACCCGATATCCGGGTGACCATCCGTCTTCGGGCGACCGCCGCATCCACGGCGACGACTCGCCCATCGGTGACAGTCGAACACGTCCGCGCAGACCGCTACGCACGACTAGGCGCGTACCCGCCTGCAGGTCAACGCCTGACTCGCGAATAGGAATGCCTAAGCGATGCCGCCGATCAGTCGCAGTCACTGGGCACGCGCATATGAATGTGCTGGTGCCCAGTGTCCAGGTCTTCCGGCCACTGTGAATCTGCGGCCAACGGCCCTAGGCGTCTGGCAGTAGGTGGCCTGCGGTTGCCTGCCCACGCCATCGTGGACCTGCGGCGCGCTGGTACGTGCTCGACTGCACCTGGACAACGAAAGTGCAGACATCATGCGAAAGAACATCACTCTGGCCCTCGCCCTGCCCATCGCCGTCGCCATCGGCCTGGCAGGCTGCGGCCAAAACGACAGCAAGGCCGCCGGCTCGGAGCAGACCGAAGGCGGCAGCTCCGCCTCGACGCATCCCTCAGACAGTCAAGTCGACGCCGAGGCTCTCAGTTTCGACGGCGCCTGGGTGAAGGCCGCCGACGACGGTATGACCGCAGTCTTCGGGGAACTGCGCAACAACACCGACGAGGACATCAACCTCGTTGAAGCGAAGTACGCGGACGCGAAGATGGTTGAACTCCACGAGACCGAAGGCGACGGTTCGGGCGGAATGTCCATGCAGGAGAAAGAGGGCGGCTTCACCATCCCCGCCGGCGAAAGCCTCCACTTCGAGCCCGGAGGCGATCACATCATGATCATGGGCCTGGAGAAGGCGATCAAGCCGGGTGAGCAGATCCGCCTCGACCTCGTCACCGCCGACGGCGAGACCGTCGAAGTCACGGCTGTGGCGAAGGAATACTCCGGAGCACAGGAAGACTATGCACCCGGCGAAGCCGAAGGGTCGGGCGACGATCACAGCGAACACGGTGAACACAGCGACAGCAGTGAGGGTGGAAACCATGACGTCGGCGACAGCGAGGATCACGAGGACTCCGACCACGGAGACCACGGTGACCACTGAGTCCGGTCGCACCGGCTTCAGCCGCCGAGGTCTCCTGACCTCGGCGGCCGCCGCCGGCAGTGCGGGAATCGTCGGTGCCACGACTGGGTTCGCGCTCGGTCGTGGCACCGGACCGCTGGGCACGGGCGCCGGTGACGGCGGGCCGCCTCGGCGAGATCTGGACGGGGCGAACGGGCCGCAGACCGAGCCGTTCTACGGGACTCATCAATCCGGGGTTGAGACCCCGGCACAGGCGTACGCGCATTTCATCGCGTTCACGCTGGGGCCCGGGATCAAGGCCGCCGAGGCGGTGCGCTGGCTGCGGCTGCTCACCGCGGACGCAGCCGCGCTGACGCAGGGGAAGGCGCCCTTGGCCGATTCCGAATCCGAGCTCGCCGTCGATCCCGCCCGCCTGACGGTGACCTTCGGGTTCGGGTCCAAGCTCGTCTCGTTGGCCGGAAAGAACCATGTCCCGGACTGGCTCAAGCCCTTGGAGTCGTTCTCGATCGATCGCCTCGATGCGGACCGATGCCAGGGCGACCTGCTCCTGCAGATCTGCGGCGACGACCCGCTGACCTTGGCCCATGCCCGGCGCATGCTGTTCAAGGACTCGCGTTCGTTCGCCGAGGTGGCCTGGCAGCGGGACGGATTCCGACGTGCCTACGGCAGCTCGGGGGAGGGAAAGACCCAGCGGAACCTCTTCGGTCAGCTCGACGGCACGGCGAATCCGGGGCCCGGGTCCGAGGACTTCGCGCGGATCATCTGGGGCCAGGGCACCGAGGTGGTCGACCCGGTGTTCTCCGCTCGCGGGGAACCGCCTGCCGATCTCGGTGCGCATCTGCCGGCGTGGATGCGCGGGGGAACGACGCTGGTGCTGCGCGATATCGCCATGAACCTCGATACCTGGGACCAGGCGGACCGTCCGGCCCGGGAATTCTCGGTGGGGCGGACCATGGACACCGGGGCACCGCTGTCGGGAAAGGACGAGTTCGACGTTCCGGACTTCACCGCCGTCGATGAGCGCGGATTGACGCAGATCTCGCAGGTCGCGCATATCGCTCGGGCCCGAGACGGACTGGGCCCGGAGGTGCAGATCCACCGGCGCACGTTCAACTACGAGACCGGCGCTGGTGGGGATTCGGGGCTGCTGTTCGCGTCCTTCCAAGCCGATATCGAGCGGCAGTTCCTGCCGATCCAACGCCGCCTCGCCGAAGTGGACCTGCTCAACGAATGGACGACCCCGATCGGTCGACCGTGTGGGCGATCCCGCCCGGAGCGACCGAAGGCGGGTACGTCGGGCAGGAGCTTTTCGAGGGGTGAGAGAACGTTGCGGCCGCCGGGCCCGCGGCAGCGGGCACGGCGGCCGCGGTGGGACTGAGCCAATACCGAGGCAGGGTCCGCCGACCTGGGAGGCCCTGCCTCAGGGCGCCGACCGAGACGGGAGTTCGGTCGGCGAGCCCAAGGCTCAGTCAGTGAGCTCGGATTCGAAGGCCTTCGGGTTGTCCTTGATCCACTGGTCGACGGCGTCGCCTTCCTGGCCCTCTTCGTACTCGTTGACGATGAGATTCTCGAGCTCTCCGTACGTCTTGTCGTCGAGCTTGATCCCCTTGATGAGCTCGGCGGCCTCGGGGTTGTCGTCGCTGAAGCCTTCGGTGCCGAGGAAGTGCATCTTCTCCGGATCGCCCATGGCGTTCTTCGGGTCCTTGAGTTCCTTGACGTCGAAGGCGTTGTTCGCCCAGAACGGTCGCCACAGAGTGACGACGATGTCTTCCTTCGCATCGATGGCATTGCCCAGTTCGGTGAGCATGGCCGGGGTCGAGGAAGTGACGAGTTCGAAGTCCTTCTCCAGGTCGTACGCCGGCATCATCGAATCCTTCGTCACCTTAGTGAGACCGGCTCCGGGCTCGATGCCGACGATCTTGCCGTCGAACTTTTCGGCATTGTCTTTGAGCTCATCCATCGAATCGATATCGACGTAGTCGGGCACGACGATCGTGTTCTGCGCCTTGTCGTAATAGGTGCTGATGTCCTCGATCTTGTCGCCGTACTCATCCATGTACTGCTTGTGGGTCTTCTCCGGCCAAGCCGAAGGGTAGACGTCGATGTCGCCGTTCGCGACTCCCGCATAGAGGATGGCTGCCTCGGAGATCGTCTCCAGTTCGGGCTTGTATCCGAGCTTCTCGAGCTGATCCTCGAGCAGGAACGCGGTGCTGCGGCTGTCGGACCACGAAGAGATGTAGCCGACCTTGATCGTGCCCTTGTCGCCATCGGAGCCGGAGTCCTTGCTGGCTTCCTGGGAGCACCCGGTCAGGGCGAGGCCCAGAGCCGCACAGGCGGCGATGACGGTGGTGATCGTGCGTGATTTCATCAGTTTCCTCTTCGTGGTGGCTGCTCGAGTGCGTGGAAATCGCCGACGTCGCAACTTCGTGATGCTCGAGCAGGTTCATGTGGACCTAGGATAGTTTGTGATCACAAAATCTGCTATCGCTATGTAATCACAGTGCGTACTCAACTTCCAGTTTCAGCCGTCTGAATACGGGCACAGGCGCGGCCCGAGGTCAGTGATTCCGGAGCCGGACGACGCCGATGGCAGGCCAGTGAGACCTGCGGCAGACGCTCGCGCCCCGAGGCTGTCAGAACAGCGGCCGCGGCAGGGCGTCTTCGAACTCGAGGAGGCGCCTCTTGGTCTCGAGTTCGTGCCCGGGCAGTCCGCCCGAGTACCCGCCGAGTCCGCTACCTGCGACAACCCGGTGGCAGGGGACGATGATGGGGATCGGATTGAGCCCCATGATCCCGCCGACGGCACGAGCCGGAATCCCGGTGCCGCTGGCTTCGGCGAGCTGACCATAAGTGAACGTGGTCCCCGCCGGGACCTCTTCGGCCAAAGTCGTCAGCACGGCCCTCGCGATGTCCGAGACCTGACCGAAGTCCACGGGCAGATCGAAATCGCCGAGGCGGCCGTCGAAATACGCGCGCACCTGGGCGACCGCTTCAGTGAGGATGGGGTCCGACTGTCCGGCCGCCTCGGCGGGGATCGAAGCGTCGGCGGCCGCCTCGGCGGATGTGCGCCATTCGAGCCGGATGATCGACCGGCCGTCGCTGAAGACTGCCAGGGGGCCGACGAAGGTGTCGACGGCTGCCGAATGAGTCGCCATGGGGTGCCCTCCGTTCGGGTTCCGCGCACCGAACGCGGTGTCAGCGGCGCTGCCCCATCGAGTCTACTCACACAGCTGTGCCCTCCCGACTCGGAAGAGTCGGGAGGGCACAGCATATTCATGACCGCACGCCGCACTGCGGGGAAGTCAGCAGCTGAGCAGAGGACGTCGACCTCAGGGCAGCTGCTGCCGCGGCGACGAGATCACTCCTCGTCAGGCAGCTCGCCTTCGTAGGCATCAGGGTTGGCCTTCAGCCACTCGGCGATGGCCTTCTCGCCATCGTCCTTGTGCTTGTTGACGACCAGGTCCTCGAGCTCTCCGTACTGCTTGTCATCGAGCTTGATGTTGCCGATGTAGTCGGCGGCATCCGAGAACTCCTCACTGAAGCCCTTGGTGGCGGTGAAGTGGAGCTTCTCGGGATCACCCATCGCACCCTTCGGGTCCTCGAGGTCCTTGACCGGGTACTCGTTGTTCGCCCAGAACGGACGCCACAGGGTGACGACGATGTCCTTCTCAGCTTCGGTCGCATTGCCGAGCTCGGTGAGCATGGCGGCGGTCGAGGAGGTGACGAGTTCGTATTCGCCGTCGAGACCGTACTCGGGAATCATCTCCTTGGTGGCCTTCGTCAGACCGGCACCGGGCTCGATTCCGATGATCTCTCCGCCGAAGTCCTTGCCCTTGCCCTTGAGGTCTTCGATCGAGTTGATGTCCTTCATGTACTTCGGGACGGCGATCGTGAGGACGGCGTTGTCGTAGTAGGCGCCGAGATCTTCGAGGTTGTCACCGTACTCGTCGATGTACTGCTTGTGTGTGACCTCGGGCCACGACGAGGGGTACATGTCGATATCGCCGTTGGCGACACCGGCGTACAGGACGGCAGCGTCGTTGAAGGTCTCAGTCTCGACGTTGTAGCCCATCTTGCCCAGCTGATCCTCGAGCAGGAGCGAGATGCTCTGGCCGTCGGTCCAGCCAGTGACGTAGCCGAGCTTGATGTCGCCCTTGTCGCCGCCTCCGCCGTCGTCCTTCGACGCTTCCTGCGAGCAACCGGTCAGAGCAAGGCCGAGGGCTGCGACTGCAGCGACGAACGGGGTGAGGTATCTTCTCTTCATTGTGTGTTCCTTTTCTCTAGTGATCGACTATTAGGACTGTGTGGTTAATCGACTCAGGCCGCTGTCGCAGTTGCCTTGTTCTTCGCGCTGCGACGACGCATCCCCGCCACGAGCGAGTGCGGGTAGTCCTTCGCATTGCCCAGGGCCGCGGTGACGCGGTCGAGGTAGACCGCGATGATCACGACACCGAGTCCGGCTTCGACACCGAGCGGCAGGTTCTGGGTGGCGATCGCTTCGACGACGTTCTTTCCGAGTCCGTCGGCGCCGACCATGCCGGCGATGACGGCCATGGCCAGGGCGAGCATGATGACTTGGTTGATGCCGGCCATGATCGTCGGCGTGGCCAACGGCAGCTGGACTCCGCGGAGGATCTGGCCGGGAGTCGCACCGAAGGACTGTCCGGCTTCGACGGTCTCCGAATCGACCCCGCGGATGCCGAGCTCAGTGAACCGCACACCCGGAGGCAGAGCGAAGATCACCGTTGCCACGAGACCGGGAACGACGCCGATGCCGAAGAAGGTGACGGCAGGGATGAGGTAGACGAATGCCGGCATCGTCTGCATGAAGTCGAGGATCGGTTTGATGACCGCTGAGGCTCTGTTGCTGCGTGCGGCCAGAATGCCGACGGGGATGGCGATGATGATGGCGATGACGGCGGCGATGATGATCAGCGCCAGGGTCTGCATCGCGGCCACCCATTGGTCCATCGTCATGATGAAGAACAGGGTGATGAGTGTGCCCACGGCCATCTGCCATGAGCGGAAGACCCAGCCGATGAGCGCCAGCAGGATGATGATGACGAGCGGGTGGAGGTCGACGAGCACATCGGTGAGGACCTCGATGAGGAAGTTGAACAGCCAGGTGACGGCATCGAAGAACCACGCGACGTTCTCCTTGAGCCAGTCGAATACCGTGTCGACCCAGGCTCCGATCGGAATTCTGATGTTCTCCATCAGCGCTCACCCCTTTCGCCGGCGGCCTGCGGTGCGACGGCATCATCGCCTTCGGCCAGTACCTGGTCGATGATCCCGGTATCGACCGGCTCGGGCCAGTCTTCGACAGCGGCGTCCCCGGCGTGCCCTTCATTGCCGTTCTGGTTGCCGAGCGCGGCGAGAAGGGTGGCCCGGGGCACGACGCCGACGAGTTCGCCGTCGGCATCGGTGACGGGCACCGGCAGAGGCATCTCCGCGGTCGGGAGGAACAGGTCGATGAGCAGGTCGTCCGGAGACGCGGGATTGGCGACCGGCTTGATGATCTCGTCGAGAGTCGTGGCGCCCGTCCGGATGTGCTCGATGCAGTCGCGGTCGCTGACGAGGCCGAGGAACTTGCGGTCCCTGTCCGTGACGTAGACGCCCGATGTGCTGTTCTCACGCATGGTGCGCAGGGCGACTCGGGGACCGTTCTGGTTGGTCACGGTCTGACGCGCCTTCTCCATGACGTTGTTGGCGGTGAGGACGCGTGCCCGGTCGACGTCGTGGACGAACTGCGCGACGTAGTCGTTGGCCGGGTCGGTGAGGATGTCCTCCGGGGTGCCGACCTGGACGATGCGTCCGTTGCGCATCACCGCGATCCGGTCGCCGAGGAACATCGCCTCATTGAGGTCGTGGGTGATGAAGATGATCGTCTTCTTCAGCTCTCGCTGCAGTTCGACGAGCTGTTCCTGCATCTCGCGGCGGATCAGCGGGTCGAGGGCGGAGAATGCTTCGTCCATGAGGAGGATGTCGGTCTCAGCCGCAAGCGCGCGGGCCAGGCCGACGCGCTGCTGCATACCGCCGGAGAGCTGTTCGGGGAACTTGTCGCCCCAGCCTTCGAGGCCGACGGCCTTGAGCCAGCGGTCGGCGGTCCTATCCCGCTCCGCCTTCGCGACTCCACGGATCTCGAGCGCATAGGCAGCGTTGTCGCGGACGGTGCGGTGCGGGAGCAGTGCGAAGTGCTGGAACACCATCGAGATGTGCTCGCTGCGGACCTTGCGCAGTGCGGCCGAATCGATCTTCGCAATATCGGTGCCCAGCACCTCCACGGATCCGGCAGTGGGTGCCCAGAGTCCGTTGAGAGTGCGGATCAGGGTCGACTTGCCCGAACCGGACAGGCCCATGACGACGAAGATCTCGCCGGCCTCGACTTCGAAGCTCGCATCGATGACGGCGGCCGTCCCGAGCTTGGTCAGGTCATCACGGTCCGCGCCTTCTTCGAGTCGTTTGACGACTTCGTTCTCACGCTTTCCGAAAACTTTGTAGACGTGTGACGCTTTGACAACGCTCACGTGCTTCCTCCTTGCATTCTTGGCAGTCCGCAAGAACGAGAGGCTTCACCCCCGTTTGCACGGTTCGGTGCTCGCAGATCAGATCCGAATAGCTCAATTGCGCACGCGCCTCACCGCACACGGATATCTGATCCACCATTGTAGTTTTGTTCAGGATGTTCGGTAGAGATCTTATTGGGATTATGCGGCGCGTCACCCTTGACTGGCGCTCTGACCTGGGCAAACAGATGGCCGTGCGTTACTTGATTGTTATAATCATCGGTTGGAGCATGTAGATATGCCGTTAATGGATTTGCTACCGGATATGGGATTTTGATGCAGTAGGCGGCCTTGCTCTCAAGGCACCTGCGGCGAATCCGTCACGGCTTCCACAGTGATTCCTTCAAGGCTTCCGCGGCGATTCCGTGAGGAAGCGGATCACGGCCGGGGTGACCACCTCGGCGAATTCTTCGAAGAATCCGTGTCGGCCCTCCGGCAGAATTCGCAACTGAGATCCGGGGATGCGCTCGTGGAGGATGAGTGCGTTCCCGATCGGGTTCATCCGATCGGCATCGCCGTGCATGATCAGCGTCGGGGCGGAGATCTCGGGCAGCCGATCCCAGGCATTGTGATTGGCGCTCACGCGCAGATGGGCGGATGACTCGGCCGCCGTCATCGTGTCGTCGCCGAGCATCTTGCTGTACTGCGCCGACACCGTCCACTCAGGGGTGTAGAAGAGGTCGAAGAGGTACTGGGTGTGCTCATCACCGCGCAGCCGTGCCAGATTCTGGCCGACCTCACGAGGGCGCTTGACCGCATGCGGCCCGCCGGGAGATGTGCACCCGAGGACGATCGCGCTCACCCGCTCAGGGTGGTTGAGCGCCAGCATCTGCGTGATGCGCCCGCCCATGGACGTGCCGTAGACCGCGGTTCGATCCACGCCGAGGTGGTCGAGGACGTCCGCGGCATCATCGGCGAAGCTCGCCGTCGAGAGTTCGCCGAGCTCACCCCGGCTGCCGCCCGTTCCGCGATAGTCGAAGGTGATCGTGCGGAAGTCCGCTTCGAAGTCCCCGCGCAGATCGTCCCACCACTCGTGCGAGTTCGACTGACCCTGCAGAAGGAGCAGCGCGGTCGCGTTCTTCGGCCCGCTGACCTGGACCTCGAGAGGGAAGCCGTCGCGTGCGCTGATCCTGTCCACCTGCATCGTCTCCACCCGTGTCCTCCTGCCCGCGCGCTCCGCGTCACCGCCTACGCTTGAGAAATGAAATCATTGCCGTTCCTCAATCCTGCCGCAGGTTCGCCTGCCGCGCGCAATCCCGGCCGACCGGCCGTCATCGTGCCCACCCAGGCGATCGATGCCGAGAGGCTCGCCGCCGATTGTGCCGCGGCCACCGCGACCGGGATCGTCGATGCCGTCGAATGGCGCATCGATCCGCTGCTCGCCGCCGGTTCCGGTTCTGCGCTCACCCGCGCGGAGGCAGCCCTTCGACTGCTTCCCCGTGCACTCACAGCGGGGCTGCCGATCCTCGTGACCGTGCGCACCGGATTCGAAGGCGGGCAGGTGGAGATCACGGAAGACGACTACGCCGAGGCGGTGCGGGCGCTGATCGCGGGCATTGCCGAAGTCGGGGTGGGGGACGGCACTGCTGCCGACGCTGATGCCGTGGCCGTCGCCGCAGCGTCGGGTATTCCGGGCAGCGGGACATCGGGCGTTCCCGTCGCCGTCGACGTCGAGATCGACCGGGCGGATTCGGACTCCCTCATCGCCTCGGCGCGGGAATCGGGCGTACCCGTCGTCGCCTCGCACCACAATTTCGAGGCCACGGACTCCGCCGACCGCCTGCTGAGGACGTTCGCCGCGATGAGCGAGGCCGGTGCGGATGTGGCCAAGGTGGCGATGATGCCGCAGGAGCCGGCCGACGTGCTGCGTCTCCTCGAGGCGACCGCTGCGGCGGATGTCTCCGCGGCGCATCCCGTGCTCGGGATCTCGATGGGACCTCTGGGGCGGACGAGCCGGATCATGGGTGCCGACTTCGGCAGCTGCGCAACATTCGCGCAGATCGGTCAGGCCTCGGCACCGGGGCAGATCGACGCCGTGGTCCTCGCCGAGATCCTCGACCGCGTCACCGGCTGACCCCGCCGACAGGCAGCTGACAGACTGACGGCCCGCGAAGCAAGTGCTTCGCGGGCCGTCTCGATGCTGGAGATCAGCGGAGGATCAGTCGGTCATCTCTTCGATCTGCTTGCGGAACTTCTTCGGCAGGGCTTCCTCGCCGAAGTTGTTGCGCACGGTGTTCGCGGCGATGCGCTGAACGACGAGCTGAGCCACGGCCACACCGACGCCGGAGACGATCGTCCAGGCCAGAGCCTCGGACATCGAGATCTCGTCATCGACGGGGTTCGACGGCGCCGGGCGCTTCGTCGACTTCTCCCACGCGAAGGTCAGGGTCTTGCGAGCGACGAATGCGGCTGCGATGGGCGCTCCCACGCCGATGATCTGCCAAGCGAGCTTTCCCATGCTCGTGTCCTTTCCTTTGAACCTCAGGTCCCTCGACTCCGACGAGCCGCGGGAAAGTATTCCGTCGAAGACAACACTAACGCAGGACGATGCGTGCGAGGTCATCAGCGATTGAACGAGGTCGAGAAAGTTCGCTCATTTCATACTTTTGGGGGATGTGCGGGGCAGACCGGGGGAGATAGCGTGAGAGCACGCTTCGGTCGGGCAAGGGAAGGTCTGGGCCGAAACGTGAAGAGAAAGGCACACGATGCTGAGGAAGTGGAAGACGCGCGTCGTCACCGGACTGTTCGTCTGTGGCGCCCTCGGATTCCTGCTTGCGCTGCTGCCGGGACTGTCCGGCGTCTTCTGGCCGGTGTGGCTGATCAGCTGCGCCGCCTGCATCCTCGGGCTCGTTCTCGCCTTCACTCTCCCCTCGGCGAAACCCGCCGACGCTCTGCCCCGAGCCTGAAGAGCTCGGGGCAGTGCATCCCCGACAGCACCCGGAGACTGGACGGTCGAGGGCAGGTCATCCCCACAAACTCCTCGGTGCGTCACCGTCCGCGGATGATCTCCTGGAACCGGTCGGTCAGATCCTCATCGACAGAGATCGCGTTGCCGTCGAGTTCGCGCAGCGCAACCGCCGTGCGCATCGACGAGACGTACCAAGCCCCATCCGCCGCCTTGACGTCGTCGAGGCTCAGGTCGGCATATTCGGCACGCAGGCCCAGGTCCTCCGCATGATCGAAGATCAGGCGCTGAGTCGTTCCCGACAGCAGACCCGCCTCCGGATTCGGCGTGAGGAGGCGGTCGCCTCGGCGGATGATGAGATTCGCGGTCGGTCCTTCGAGCACGATTCCGTCATGGGAGACGAACAGCGCCTCATCGGCGTCATTGGACGCGGCATAGCGGCCGGCGGCCTGATTGACCGCATACGACAGAGTCTTCGCGCCGATGAGCAGCCACGGAGCCTTGCTGCCGATATAGGCGTCGAAGCCGCGATCGAGGCTGACGGCGGTGACACCTTGCTCCCGAGCTGTACGGATGTGGTCGTCCACGGGCACGGGAAAGGCCCACCCGCGGCCTCGGTACTCTCCGTTCGCGTCCTGCTCCCCGCGGGAGAGCGCGTAGCGGATCCCGAACTCGACATTCTCCGGATCGGCGGCGGCCACCTCGGCGATGAGGGAATCGATGACCCGATCCCACAGCCCTTGGTCGGGATCGGGCAGATCCAGCGCCGAGGCGGACGCGCGGAACCGGGTGAAGTGCCGTTCCCGCGACACCACGGTGGCACCGTGCGCACCCATGCTCACCAGCACGGTTTCGAAGATGCCGTCCCCGCGATGAGCGGAGAGATCAGTGACGGGTAGCTGGGCGGCACGCAGATCGGTGAGCTCGAACGTGCCGGATTCCGGGTCGACGAGGATGAGCAGATCGGTCATGCGGTGCCTCCGAAGAGCAGGCCGAGGGCGTAGGTCACAGCGGCGGCACCGAAGCCGATGCCGAGTTGGCGCAGGGCGCGGGGGCCGGGCGATTTGCCGGAGAGCAGGCCGACGATGCCGCCGGTGAACAGCAGCGCGATGCCGACGAGGCCGGCGGACAGGAACACGGCGGGCAGCCCGGACATGCCGAAGATATACGGCAGGATCGGGATGAGCGCGCCGGAGGAGAAGAAGCAGAAGCTCGACAGCGCGGCGCCGAGGCCGGTGCCCAGTTCGTCGCGGTCGACTTCGGAGTCGAGGTTCGGCAGCCTCGGTGTCTGTTTGTTCTTCGCCGCCGCGATCGTGCGGTTGGCGCGGGCCTCGGCCTCGCGGGCTTCCATTCCGCGGGCGCGGAAGACGAGGGCGAGCTCGTTGGCGTCGATGTTGAGATCGGCCAGAGCGTGCCGGGATTCGGGGTCGGGGGTGGAGGCGTCGAGGAGTTCGCGCTGGGAGCGCACTGAGATGTATTCGCCGGCTCCCATCGACAGGGCTCCGGCGAGCAGTCCGGACACGCCGGTGAGCAGGATGACGGTGTTCGAGACTCCAGCCGCGCCGACACCGAGGACAAGTGCGAGGTTCGAGACCAAGCCGTCGTTGGCACCGAAGACGGCGGCGCGGAAGTTCCCCGACAGGCGGGCGCGAGAACGGGCGGCGAGGGCACGGACCACCTCGGCGTGGATGCGCTCATCGGCGGCCATCTCGGCGGAGGCGGCTTCCTCTTCGTCGTACGGCGAGCTCGTCTCGGACTGCTGAGCAAGGGCGAGGACGAACACGGAGCCGAACATGCCTCCGAGGAAAGCCAGGCAGCGGGTGACGAGATCGGCGGAACGGCGCTTCTCCGCGTGTTCGCCGAGCAGAGTGATCCAGTGCTCCTGGTGTCGGGATTCCGCGGCGGCGAGGCTGAGCAGGATCTCACGGTCCTCGCCCTTGCGGCGTTCTGCGAGGTTGCGATACACGCGCTCCTCGAGCCTTTCGTTGGCGAGGTAGCGCTGCCAGCGGCGAATGGTCCGTCTGTCGGGGGAGGCGGGCGGAGTCCCTCCTGCGGAGTCATGGGTCGTCACTGGTCCAAGTCTAATCCGGTGGTGTGGTTTCGGCACGGGGTGGGGTGGGGGAGAGCGGTGGGAGGGACCGTCGGTGCGGACGCGGCGACCGCAGAGAATCCGCATGCGGACCGCAGGCAGTCCGCGCATGCGAAACCAATCAGTGACCGGTTGTTATCAATTCGTAACCTTAAAGCCGGCTGTGGTGCGTTAGATTAATAACCAATGTGAGTTGTGTCACCGTTTCGTTATAGAAGCATGTGATTCGTTACCAATGACGAGTCATAGCGAAGCGTCAGAATCGAGCTTCCCCGCAAGCGCAGCTGTAAAGAGGCCGACACCGGTATGGACGAGCAGTCATGCCGTGGCGGTCGCTTCCGGTGCGCCGTCATGTGCGATTCCTCTGGACACAGACAAAGGAGCGAAAGGAACTCCATGAAGTTGCGCACGAAGAGCTGGCTGGCGGTCACCGCCACGGCCGGACTGGTCCTCGGCGGGGTGAGCCCGACACTGGCGGCGGGCACCGCGGGACCGACTGAACACACCGATATGGGCGTCAACGGGGACGCCGTGATGGAGCATCTGCAGAAGATCTCCGATATCTCCACCTCGCACGCGGATGAAGGATTCCGTGCGCTGGGCACGCCCGGCTACGAAGAAGCCGTGGAATACGTCGAATCCACCCTCGAGGCGACTGGCGCATTCGATGTGAAGCGTCATGCATTCGACGTCGAGAGCCAGGACTTCGGCACCGTCGACGTCAAAGTCGACGGAGAAACGGTCGAGGTGGCGACCGCCTCATATACAGAGGGAACGACCGAGCCGCTGACCGACTTGCCGGTGGTGCTGCCGGTCGATGACGACAACAGCGACCTTGCCGGCGGACAGCTCGGCTGCCAGGCGAGCGACTTCGATGACAGCGCCGAGGGCGCCCTCGTGCTCGTGTCCCGCGGCGAATGCGCCTTCGGCGACAAGACCAAGGCCGCCACCGAAGCCGGTGCCGCCGCCGTCATCATCTACAACAATGACAAAGAGAACCCCGACGAGGAGCTCAACGCCACTCTCGGCGAACGCATGGAGGGCAGTGCGCCGACCGTGACGGTCACCTACAACGTCGGCTCCGACCTCCTGAAGAAGGTCGAAGACGCAGGCGCGGAGGCCGGCGCAGAGACCGGCAGTCAGACGGACGCCGAGGCAGGACTCGGGCAAGGTGCCGACGAAGCCGATGAGGCCGAAGGAGGTCAGGCAGAGGCACAGGACGCCGCGGCCCTGACTGCCGACTTCACGCTCGAGACCGAGTTCGTCACCGAGACGACCTGGAACGTCATTGCCGAGACCAAGGCCGGCGACCACGACAACGTCCAGATGTTCGGTGCCCACCTCGACGGCGTCGAAGAAGGTCCCGGCGTCAACGACAACGGCTCGGGATCTGCAGCACTCCTCGCTTCGGCCGAAGCGCTCGCCGAGCAGCCGACCGAGGTCGACAACGCCATCCGCTTCGGCTGGTGGGGCGCAGAAGAGGTCGGACTCGTCGGTTCGACGGAGTATGTCGCGAGCCTCGACGATGCCGAGCTGGGCAAGATCAAGTCGTACATGAACTTCGACATGATCGGCTCCGACAACTACATCGTCGGCACGCTCGACTCGGACGGCTCCGATGTGCCGATCCCCGACGGCGTCAACGTCCCCGAAGGCTCGGCCGAACTCGAGAAGGTCTTCACCGACTACTTCGCTGATATCGACCAGCCCAATGTCGGCACCGACTTCTCCGGGCGCTCGGACTACCAGGCGTTCATCGACAACGGCATTCCGGCCAGCGGTCTGTTCTCCGGCGCCGACGGCACGAAGACCGCCGAGGAAGCCGAGATGTTCGGCGGCACCGTCGGTGCGAAGCACGACACGAACTACCACCAGGCCACGGACACGGTCGAGAACGTGAGCAAGGAGTCCATCGACATCTTCGCTCCCGCCATCGGCTTCGCCGTCCACACGCTGGCCTATGACCTCACCGACGCGCCGACGGATCCTCCGACCGAGCCGACGACTCCGCCCACGGATCCCACAGACCCGCCCACGGAGACGCCGACCGAGGCTCCTGACGAACGAGCACTGAGCATCGATCCGAAGACGATCGAAGCACCGGACTTCGTCAGTGAGAAGGGCGTCCAGGTCGCGGCCACCGGCTGCACTGCTGACACCACGGCGACGATGACGGTGACCCCGAACAACGGGAAGATCGAGACGTTCGAACAGACCGCCGAGGTCGGAGACGACGGCACCGCTCGATTCGGAGTCCGCGGACTCGACGAGTCGATGGTCGACAGCTACATCGGAACCTACGATGTCACCGTCGACTGCGAAGGCGGAGACCCGCTGACCGGATCCTTCGAAGTTGTCGCCGAGGGCGACGGGCCCGGAGCCGGTGACGGCGGCAACGGTGGCGGCGGAGGAGACCTGCCGCGCACCGGCAACGAAGCCCTGCCGCTGATCCTGTCGGCCGGAGCGCTCATCGCGCTCGGTCTGGCGATGACGCTGGGTTCGCGCCGCCGTCGCGGCTGAGCAGAGGAATCACACCGTCACCGAGGCGGAGCTTCGTCGAGATCTGATCGACGATGACGCGCCGTCTCGGTGAGGGGCACGAACTGCGCGGGCCGGTGACCGAGGAGGTCAGCCGGCCCGCGCAGTTGTGTCCGTGACCTGACTGGACCGGGGGAGTGGACTCCGACTTGGTGGAACTCCGGACTGAGACGATTCCGCTCAGTCGGCGGCGGTCTTCAGCTGACGCCCAACCCGTCAAGGGACAATGGTCTTCTGTGACTCCCAAACGTTTCTTCACCTTCTTCGCCATCTCCGAGACCGTCACCTGGACTCTGCTGCTGATCGGCATGTTCCTCAAATACGTCACCCAAACCACCGAGTTGGGAGTGCGGATCGGCGGAGGCATCCACGGCTTCATCTTCATCTGCTTCGTCATCGCCGTCATCGGCGTCGGCGCCTCGCAGCAGTGGAGCAAACGGCGCATCGCCACGGGCCTCGGGTCGGCGATCATTCCCTACGCCACGATTCCCTTCGAGCGGTCGGTGGAGAAGACTGGATCCCTTGAAGGCGACTGGGGTCTGGGCCGTAACGGTCGTACCCCGCAGACCTGGTTCGAGAAGCTCACCTCGTGGTGCATCCGTAACCCCTGGCTGGCCATCGGGCTGGGCATCATCTTCGTCATCCTCGTCTTCTCGGGTCTGCTGCTGGCTGGCCCTCCCGGCGAATGGGGCAAGTGAACTTGATCACTGCGCCGGTGGGGCGAGGGCTGACGATCGCCGCGCGATAGTCGATCGGGCCGGCCGCCTCGGCGAGTTTCTGCCCTGTTGCGACGCAGTGGGCTGGCCTAGGATGAAAGGGGCTGGCCGGCGATCGGTCGGTCGGCACATCCCACTGCGATGAAAGGCCCACTGATGGACCTGCTCTTCGGCGCCGGAGGAATCGGCGTCCTCGTGCTCATCATCCTGATCGCGCTGTTCGTGATCTTGCGCTCGTACAAGATCGCCTCACCGTCCGAGGCGCTCATCATCACCGGCCGGAACGCCTCGGGCGCCTCGGGGACCGGCCGCATCGTCATCGGTGGCCGCTCGGTCGTCTATCCGATCGTGCAGAAGGCGTTCATCCTGTCGCTGTCCTCGCGGCAGATCTCCGTCGAGATCGACGGCATCTCCATCAACGGCATCGCCCTGCGTCTGCGCGGAGTCGCCCAGGTCAAAGTCGGCGGCACCGAGGATGATGTGCGCAAGGCCGCACAGCGCTTCCTCGACCAGCAGGACCAGATCGACCACTACTCGAAGGAGATCCTCTCGGGTACCCTGCGCGCCGTGGTCGGCACGCTCACCGTCGAGCAGATCATCCAGGACCGCGCCTCCTTCGCCGCGCAGGTGCAGGAGGAATCCGCGCACTCGATGAACAACCAGGGCCTCATCATCGACACGTTCCAGATCTCGGCGGTCGAGGACGAAGGCAGTTACCTGCGCGACTGGGGTCGCCCGCAGGCCGCCGAGGTGGCGAAGAACGCCGCCATCGCCGAGGCGAACGCCGGCCGTGCGTCGGCCGTCGAGCAGGCGCAGCAGAACGAGGAGACGCAGAAGCAGCAGGCGCTGACCGATCAGGCGATCGCCGAACAACAGCAGCAGCTGGCTCTGCGCCGCGCTGCGCTCAAGGAAGAGGCCGATCAGCGGCAGGCGACTGCCGACAACGCCGGCCCGCTGGCCGCCGCGGCCGAGAAGCAGAAGCTGCTCGAGAAGGACCGGATCGTGGCGAAGGAAGCTGCGGAGCTGCGTGCCGAACAGCTCGACGCCGAGGTGCGCCGACCGGCCGACGCCGAACGCTACCGGCAGCAGGCCGCCGCCGACGCCCGTGCGTACGAGATCGAGGCGCAGGGTCGGGCCGAGGCGGCCGCAGAACTGCATCGCCGCTCGAAGGACGCCGAAGCGATCCGCCTCGAAGGCGAAGCCGAAGCTGATGCGATCCGTGCCCGCGGTGAAGCCGAAGCCGAGGCGCTGAGGGCTCAGGCCGAGGCGTACAAGCAGTTCAACGACGCGGCCGTGCTGTCGAAGGTGCTCGAGGTTCTGCCGACCGTGGCCGGCGAGCTCGTCGCGCCGTACGCGAACATCAAGGACCTCTCCATTGTGTCCACCGATGGCGAGTCGAAGCTCGCGAACTCCGTGTCAACAACCTCTCGCAGGTCCTCGAGGTCGTGCGCGGAACGACCGGTGTCGACCTCACCGACCTCGTGGCCAAGGCGAAGAGCTCCGGTGGAGCAGCGGACGCTTCCTTCTCTGGTGGGGAGAAGCCTTCTGCGGGGGAGAAGTCTTCTACGGGGGGAGGTTCCGACGACGTCGTAGACGGGGTCGTCTCGGACGGCAGGTCTGCCGGTCCGCGGTCGAACCGTTCTAACTTCGACACGAAGGCATTCCTCGACGACAGCGGCGTCGACCTCGACCGGATCGGCGACGAGGTGAAGAAGGCCACCGGCTTCGATGTGCAGGCCTATATCGATGAAGCGAAGCGTCGCCTCGACGAGCGCGGTACGGACGCGGGGGGAACGGATGCTGCCGACCTCCCTGAGGACGACGAGCCGCGCGACGATCAGGACGACGACGGCAAAGACTCCCAAGGCTGACAGTCCGGGTGCTCGAGTTGGAGCGCCCACATCACGCAGACAGTGGCCGCCGAGGATTCCCTTGGCGGCCGCTTCTTGCGTTGAGGTCGAATGGATGCATAAATAAATGTGCATATGTTAATGTGTTGAGTGGAGGAGGTACTAATGGCACACGATCATGCGCATGGCTCGGGTTCGAAGCGGCAGCTGAGGATCGTCTTCGGCATCGTCGCGACGATCTTCGTCTTCCAGCTCATCGGCTCCGTCGTCACGGGCAGTCTTGCGCTGCTCATCGACACCGGTCACAACGCCGTCGATCTCATCGGCATCGGCATCGCACTCTTCGCGGCGAGCCTGGTCAGCAGGCCGACGGGCGGACAGAAGACCTGGGGATTCCGCCGGGCAGAAGTGCTCGCGGCCGGAGCGCAGGCGACTCTGCTGTTGGGCCTCGGCGTCTACAGCCTCATCGAAGGGATCCGTCGGTTCTTCCTCCCGCCGGAGGTGCCCGGTCCGGGCCTGTTGATCTTCGGCGCCATCGGCCTCGTCGGAAACCTCGTCTCCATCGTCATCCTCAGCTCGTCGAAGGAAGACTCCCTCAATCTCAAAGCGGCGTTCCTCGAAGTCATCGCCGACGCGCTCGGCTCGGTGGCCGTGATTCTCGCTGCCCTGGCGATCTGGCTCTTCGGTTGGGACCGTGCCGACGCCGTGGCCGCCCTGATCATTGCGGCACTCATCGTTCCGAGGGCGTTCGCCATCCTGCGTGAGACCGGGTCGATCCTGCTCGAAGAGGCACCGAAGGAGCTCGACCTCGACAAGGTGCGCGAACATCTTGAGGCGGTCGAGCATGTGCAGGAAGTCCACGATCTCCACATCACTCGCATCGACTCGAACCTGCCGGTCCTCACCGCCCATGTGGTGCTCGCCGACGAATGCTTCTATGACGGGCATGCTCCGCGCATCCTCCAGGCTCTGCAGGAATGCCTGACAGAGCACCACAAGATCGCGATCGAACACTCGACGTTCCAGTTCGACCGGGCGAAGGACGCCGCCGAGGAGACCCACACCCACGACTGAGGCGGCCCAACCTGCCGGTCAGTGACCGGCTAAGGGTGGGCCGCCTCGGTGAGTTTCGTGTCGTTGTCGGGGTGCCGCCTTAGACAGCTGCGAGCTCCTCGGCGTGGATGGCTTCGAGCTGAGCGACGATCGCCTCGGTCATTTCGACGGTATTCGACTCGCCGCCCAGGTCTCGCGGAAGGATCCCCGCTCCCGTGACGTTCTCGATGGCCTGTCGCACTCGGTCGGCCTGTGCTGTGAGTCCGAACTGGTCGAGCATGAGCGCGGCCGAGGAGATCGCGCCGATCGGGTTCGAGATGCCCTGTCCGGCGATGTCTGGGGCAGAGCCGTGCACGGGTTCGAACATCGACGGGAAGCGCCGTTCGGGGTTGAGGTTCGCGCTCGCAGCCAGGCCGAGGCTGCCTGCCAGCGCCGAACCCAGGTCCGAGAGGATATCTGCGTGGAGATTGGATGCGACCACAACGGACAGCTGTTCCGGGTGCAGGACGAACTTCGCGCTCATGGCATCGACGAGCACGCTTTCGGTCTCGACGTCGGGGTAGTCCTGGGCGACGCGGGCGAACACCTCGTCCCACAGTACCATTCCGTACTGCTGGGCGTTCGACTTCGTCACGCTGGACACCTTCTTCACGGTCCGAGTGCGCGCAAGATCGAAGGCGAACCGGATGATCCGCTCGCAGCCCTTCTCCGTGTGCAGGCTCGTCTGCAGTGCGACTTCGTTGCCGGGGCCGCGCCCGCTGAGGTTGCGCCCGCCCATCCCTGCATATTCGCCTTCGCTGTTCTCGCGAACGACGATCCAGTCGAGGTCGGTGTCAGCGGCCTTACGCAGGGGCGACTCGACGCCGGGCAGGAAGGTGACCGGACGGATGTTTGCCCACTGGTCGAAGGGCTGGGTGATCGCCAGTCGCAGACCCCACAGGCTGGTGTGGTCGGGGACGTCAGCGGAACCGACCGCACCGAAGTAGATGGCGTCGTGCTTCGCGAGCTCCTCAAGACCGCCTTCGGGGATGTAGTACCCGTTCTTCAGGTAGTACTCGGAGCTCCAGGGGAATTCCGTGACGTCGAACTCGATCGCTCCTTCGGAATGCTTGGCAACGGTGTCGAGCACGCGCAGTCCGGCTGCGACGACTTCGCCGCCGATGCCGTCGCCGGGGATCGAGGCGATCGAGAAGGTCTGTGGTTCGGTCATGATTCATGCGTCCTTGGTCGAGGGGAATGGAGGGTTCGGAGCGTCGCCGGCATCAGGGAGAGTCGCTCTGTCTCCATTGAGCACGTGATTCATCGATAAGTCCAAGATCGGATTGTGATGATTCAGATAGGTGATGCTTATAAGCGAAGATCGACGGCCAGCTGCAGCAGGCGAGCCGCTGCTGGGGTCAGGCCCTCTTGACGTGCAACGGCTGAGACGTGCAGAGACGGAGCGCCGGTGATCGGGACCATACGCACCTGGCCCTCGTCGGCAAAGCTCTGCCAGGACGCGGGCAGCACGGCTTGGCCGATGCCGGCTTTCACGAGCGGGAGGATCGAATTGCGGTGAGTGACCTCGGCGACGATGTCGATGTCGATGCCGCGCCCGATGAGTTCGTCCACGTACGCGCGCATGAGCGAGCCTTTGTGGGAGACGATGAGGCGTGCGCCGGCGAGGGATTCGGGGGTGGGTGCCTCGGCGTCGAAGGATGCGACGAGGGAAGGGCCGGTGGCGAGCATCAGCGGCTGGTCCGCCAGCGGGACGACCTGAAGGTCACTGACCAGCAGGGGTCCGCGGCCGCCGAGGAATCCGATCTCGGCGCGACCGTAGCGGACGGCTTCGACGGTCTCGTCGACGGTGAAGGTGCCGTTGAGGTCGAAGGAGATCTGTGGGTGCTCGCGAGTGAAGGTCGACAGCAGCGATGTGAGCGGCTCGATGCTCGGGGTGGGCATAGCTGCGATCTGGATCCGACCCGAACGGAGTCCACGCAGACCTCGAACGTGCGCCTCTGCGGTCTCGAGGTCGCGGATGACGAGCCTGGCGGGCCCTTCGAGTTCCCGTCCGGCTTCGCTGAGTGTGATGCGACGACCGACTCGGTGAAAGAGAGTCACGCCGAGTTCCCGTTCGAGGCCTTTGATCGTCTGCGACAGGGACGGCTGCGCGACGAGGAGCGACTCTGCAGCCTTCGTGAAGCTGCCGGTGTCGACGACAGCGAGGAAATGGCGGATCTGGCGAATATCCATAGTCCAAGACTATCGATTGCATCGAAAAATAGCCTTGGACTATTCGAGCTCATTCGGTCAGGCTGAAACGACGGCGATGAAAGGACCAATGACGGTGAGTATTTCGCAGAAAGATGGCAGCAACGGTTCGTCAGGGCTGATGACCGATGTGCGAGAGGCCCTGCTGGGCGGCAAGACCTTCCGAAGTCTGAGCGAACAGAAGCTCTCTCCGCGGGAGGAGAAGTTCGAACGGGCACGTATGACCTCGGGCTTTGTCCTCGCACCCCTCGTGGCGATCGTCTTCGCTCTCATCCCGATGGGGTTGGAATATCAGCAGCAGATGTTGGCCGCGATCCTCCTCGGCGTCATCGTCCTGTGGATCACCGAGCCCGTGCCGATCCCCATCGGGGGCCTCATCGGCGTCGGTGCCGTGGTGGTTCTCGGGATCGTGCCGGCCAAAGATGCTGTTGCGCCATTCGGCTCGTCGACGATCTTCACGTTCATCGGCGCCTTCATCCTGGCTCAAGCGATGCTCCACCACGGAATCGCGCAAAGGCTGGCGCTGACGGTGCTGTCTCTGCCCGGAGTCGGCAAGTCGGTCTATCGCGTGATCCTCGCCTTCGGCCTGATCACCTGTGTGCTTTCGGCTTTCGTCTCGAACACGGCGACGGTCGCAATGCTCATGCCCACGGCGCTGGGAATCTTCGCGGTGATCGCGGAACTCATGCAGGAACGCGGCATCGTGAAGAAGGATTTCGATCCGCTGCGGCTGCGCGTCGGTGCGGCGCTGCTGCTCATGCTCGCCTATGGTGCGAGCGTCGGCGGACTGCTGACCCCGGTCGGTTCGCCTCCGAACCTCATCGGGCGCGGCCTCATCGAAGAGGCGACGGGCACGAAGATCTCCTTCGGTCAGTGGATGGCCGTGGCTCTGCCGATCTGCGTGGCGATGTTCATCATCCTCGCCGTCGTGCTGTTCCTGCTCAACAAGCCGGAGATCCGCAAGATCGAAGGCGTCGAAGAGTTCGTGAAGAAGGAGCTCGCCGAGCTCGGCCCCGTGTCCCGCGCCGAGAAGAACACTCTCTTCGCTTTCGGTCTCACTGTGGTGCTGTGGCTGCTGCCGGCGTTCGCCGCGCTCTTCGCAGGCACCGATTCGGCGATCTATGAATTCCTCGACTCGCGCCTCGACGAGGGGATCGTCGCCGTCATCGGTGCCTCGCTCCTCTTCATCCTCCCCGTTGACTGGAAGCGTCGCGAGCCCACGCTGACTTGGACGCAGGCGGCGAAGATCGACTGGGGCACGATCATTCTCTTCGGCTGCGGCATCATCTTCGGAGCCCTGCTGGCCGACACCGGCCTCGCAGAGACGATCGGGACCGGATTCGCTGACGGGCTGGGTGTGACGAGTCTGCTCGCCATCACCGCCGTATCCGTCGTGCTTGCAATCATGATCTCCGAGACGACGTCGAACACCGCCTCTGCTGCGGTGATCGTGCCGATCGTCATCCCACTGTGCCAAGCGGCAGGCATCGATCCGTTCGTGCCGGCGATGGCCGCGACCTTCGCCGCGTCATTCGGATTCATGCTCCCGGTCTCGACGCCGCAGAACGCGATCGTCTACGGCACCGGAGCCGTGCCTATCACGAAGATGATCCGCACCGGATTCTCCTTCGACATCGCCGGAGCCATCCTCATCGTGGCACTTGTGCCGGTGATGATCGGAGTCGTCGGTCTCGGACAGTGAGGCCGCCACGGCGGATTCGAAACGGAAAGCGGCCCACCCCTGCCGGTCAGTGACCGGCTAAGGGTGGGCTGCCTCGGCGATGGAGGATCAGTGCGCCGGCAGGATCTCCACGGAATCCGTGCGGAAGCGCTCCAGCTTCTCCGGGTCGATCGAAACGCCGAAGCCGACGCCGGTGGGCACATCGACTTTGCCGTCGTACATGACGATCTCCTCGGTGATGTCCTCGTGGAAGAACCGATTCGATCCGGAGATATCGCCGGGAAGCGTGAAGCCCGGCAGTGACGCCAGCGCCGCATTCGCCGCCCGCCCCAGGCCGGTTTCGACCATTCCGCCGTGCCAGACGGCGACGCCGTGGGCGGCGGCGAGATCATGGATCTTCTTCGCCTCGATGAACCCGCCGACGCGTCCGGGTTTGATGTTGATCACCGAGGTAGCTCCCAACATGATCGCGTCAGCGGCCGCCTCGGCGGAGACGATCGACTCGTCGAGGCACATCGGGGTGTCCATGAGTTTGGCGAGCTCGGCGTGCTGGCGGATATCGGCTTCGCCGAGAGGCTGCTCGATGAGCAGGAGACCATAGTCGTCGAGGCGACGCAGGTGTGCGGCATCGACGAGGGTGTAGGCGGCGTTCGCGTCGACCTGGAAGCCGAAATCGTCGCCGAAGGCCTTGCGCACGGCGGCCACCGGGGCGATGTCCTTGCCGGGTTTGATCTTCAGCTTGATCCGGGCGTAGCCCTCTTCGAGGTAGCCGCCGATGACCCTGACGGTCTCCTCGACGGAGTCCTGGATGCCCACCGACACTCCCGAGGGTACGGAGTCGACGACTCCGCCCAGGTAGTCCTTGAAGGACTGATTGTTGAGCTTGAGCTGAGCCTCGATGACAGCCATCTCCAGCGCCGACTTCGCCATCGGGTGGCCGATGACATGGCGGAGATGCCAACCGACGGTCTCTGCAGTGAGGTCCTCGACATCGAAGAGCAGCGGAGCCAGCCAGCGGCGAGTGACATCGATGCCGGAGGCCACATACTCGGCCGAATACAGCGGCGAGATCATCGCCACGGACTCTCCCCACCCCGTGATCTCACCCTGCGCGGTGTCGAAGACCGCCTCGACGAGGTAGCAGTCTTTCTCCGTCTCCCGCATGAACGAGGTCTCGAACGGGGTGACGAGAGGAATCGAGACTTGGTGGAGGGTGACTGACTTGAGCTTCATATGCCGGGCTCCTGCTTTGCAACGGGGCGGATGGGACTTCGCATCCACCTTATGCCAGCGGTCCGCAAAGAGACGGCGAGTATCGCGAATCAGGTCCGGAAGAACCCTGGAGCGACGGGCCGGGCATTGATAGTGTGAGGAAAAGTCTTCCTGTCAGCAAGGGGGCCACCGTTGTGAACGATCACCTGCGCACTTTCACCGCGCGCAGACAGTCCTGGTTCGGCCTCAAGCTGCCGGTCAAGAAGGCCCTCGCGCAGCCGACGCTCCACCCTCTGCTGCGAACGATCGCGCCGCGGATCAGGGGGCTGAAGATCGGCCGCCTGCCAGCCCCCATCGAACTCACCGAGATCCGCGGCAGGGCGGGCGCAGCGGACTTCATCCTCGTCGAGCCTTTCCGCTGCGAAATCGCCAAGGAGTTCTACTGGGGGAGGGGGCGACGCACCGAGCCCGAAGACGCGTTCGCCCTCGACCTCATGGTCGCACTCAGCGCCGACGCGGACGTCTTCCTCGACATCGGTGCCTACACCGGGGTCTTCACCATGGCCGTTCTCGCTGCAAATGAGAACGTGGGCGCCCACGTCTTCGAGATCATTCCCGCAGTGGTCGCGGGCGTGGAGAAGAACATCGACCGCAACGGCTTCAACAGGCGCGCCACGGTCCACCCGACCGGGGTGGGCAGCCCCGACACCTGGATGAAGGTGCCCATCGGGGATGGAGGATCGGCGCTGCCGTCGTTCTACTCCTCCGATATGCACTTCGATTCCGACGCCGAGGTGCGCTTCACCTCCCTCGACGCTCTCCTGCCCGAGGTGCTGGCCGAAGCGCCGGGGCAGACTGAGGCGCGGAGTCAGGGCAAGGTGCCGCGCGTGACGGTGAAGATCGACGTCGAAGGCGGGGAGAACGACGTCTTCGCGCACGGGCAGGAATTCCTCGCCGCAGTGCACCCGGACATTCTGTGCGAAGTCCTCGAAGACCGCGCGAAGCCACGAGAACTCATGGGCCACCTCGGCGAGCACGGCTACCACTACTACCTCGTCGGCGAAGATCGGCTGCACGCGCGGACGACGATCAGGCCCGATGCGCACCTGCGCGACTGGCTGTTCACGCTGAAGTCGCCCGACGAGATGCGCGCCGCCGGTTACCCGGTCGACTAACTGCCGGGCCGATCGAGGTTACGGCCGGCGCGACTGCTGTTACCGCCAGGTAAGTGTGCGCAGATTGCACATTTTCGGCTCGAAACCGGCAATCTGCGCACAGTTAACTGCGGTAGGGGAGGAGCCGCGGCCCCCGCCGGCTCAGGCCTGCAGCTGATCGGCGATGAGAGCGGCGAGCAGAGCAGTGCGCGGAGCGATCTCGTCGATGACGGCGTGTTCGTGTTCGGCGTGCGCCCCATCGCCGACGGCTCCCAGCCCATCGAGGGTGGCGATGCCGTCACCGGCGGTGAAGTTCCCGTCCGAGGCGCCACCCACCGACACTCCCTGCGGTTCGGGAAGCCCGAGTTCGCCCGCAAGAGCCGTCGCCCGGTCGAAGAGCGCAGCCGACTGCTTCTTCTCGAACGGGGGCCGGTTGATCCCGCCGAGGACCTCCGTCGCCGAGCCCTCCACCTGCGGGTTCGCCGCGAGTTCGCGGATCTGCGCATCCACGCGTTCGAGTTCGGCAGCGGTGCGGGCGCGCACATCGATGTCCACCCGCGCTTCGGCCGGCACGGTGTTCGACGTCGTCCCGGCGCTGATCACGGTCGGCACCACCGTCGTCCCCGCCTCGGCGTCGGCCAGGTCGGCCACCAACGGCAGCGCCAGGGCCAGGGCCATGCCCGCGTTGATGCCCTTCTCCGGTTCGAGGCCGGCATGCGAGGCCCTGCCGGTGAACTTGAGGACGTAGTTGCTCGTGCCCTTGCGCTCGAGTTTGAGCGCGCCGTCGGCGCTCGCCTCCATGACGAACACGGCCTTCGCCTCGGCCGCCTCGGCGCGGATGAGATCCGACGAGGACAGCGACCCGACCTCTTCATCACCGGTGACGAGGATCGACAGTCCGTCCAGCCCGCCCTCGCCGAGGTGGTCGGCCACGATCGCGGTGGCGTGCACGCTCATGATCGCCCCGGTGAGCATGTCGAAGCTGCCGGGACCACGGAGGATGCCGTCCGCGGTGGAGAAGGGGATGCGCTCGAGCGTGCCGTGCGGCCACACCGTGTCCTGATGGTTGAGCAGGACGACGCGGGCGGGACCCGTGCCGAAGCGCAGGCGCAGGTGGGCCGTGCCGTCGATATCGAGCAGCTCCGCCTCGACGCCGAGGCGGTCCTTCAGGAGCGCGGCGAAGTCCCGTGCACCTGCGGCCACGGCCGCCTTGTCATGTGAGGGAGTCTCGAGGGAGATGACGCGTTCGATGTCGGCGAGCATGCCGGGCAGGCGTCGCTTCGCCTGTTCGACGAAGTCAGCGGGCTGGGGTGCGGGTGATGTGGTCGAAGTCATGATGCGAGTCTACGGAAGGGCGGTTGCCGACACCGCAGGTGTCCGGATGGTGCAGGACGGAGGCGATGCACGCCCCGCCCGCACAACGGCCGCGCACAAACCCAGCCGTCTGTGGTTTGCTAGTCCTATGGGTGAGGCAGTCAGCTCGAAGCGGTACACGCCAGAGGAACGCACACTGTATCGGGAGAAGCTCGCGGAGAACCTCGAGCTCTTCGATACCTACCTTCGTCATGCGGATTTCAAATCGGCGGGGACGATCGGGCTCGAACTCGAGCTCAACCTCGTCGGCGAGGGCAACCAGCCGAGCCTGCGCAACAAGGAGGTGCTCGCTCGACTCGATGACGAGTACCAATCGGAGATCGGCGCCTTCAACCTCGAACTCAATCATCCGGTGCTCCAGGTGGCCGGGCGCGGGCTGAAGACCCTCGAGGCCGGTGTCGCCCACCGCTTGGAGGAAGCGCAGAAGGCCGCCGAGGAGGACGGACTCAAGGCGGTGTCGATCGGCACCCTGCCGACCCTGACCACCGAGTTCCTCACCGACGAGAAGTGGATGACCGAGGAGAACCGGTACGAGGCGCTGAGCAACTCGGTCATCGACGCCCGCGGCGAGTACGTCCGCATCGAACTCGGCCGTGAAGAGCGGTACAAGGCGGAGTTCTCCGATATCGCTCCGGAGTCCTCCTGCACGTCGATGCAGCTGCACCTGCAGGTGGCGCCGAACCGATTCGCCGACGCCTGGAACGCCTCGCAGGCGATCGCCGGGGCGCAGGTGGCGATGGCAGCGAACTCACCGCTGTTCGTCGGCCGCAAGCTGTGGCACGAATCCCGGATCCCGATCTTCGCGCAGTCCATCGACACCCGCACACCCGAACTGGTCAACCAGGGTGTGCGTCCCCGCGTGTGGTTCGGCGAACGGTGGATCACCAGCGTCTTCGACCTCTTCGAGGAGAACGTCCGCTACTTCCCGCCGCTGCTGCCCGAGATCAAGGACTTCGTCGAATTCCGTGCCGCCGACGCCCCGAAGCTCTTCGAGCTCAATCTGCACAACGGCACCGTATGGCGCTGGAACCGCCCCATCTACAACTCCGGTGACGGCGGCGCCCACATCCGCGTCGAGAACCGGCTGCTGCCGGCCGGACCGACCCCGGTCGACATGGTCGCCGATGCGGCCTTCTACTACGGCCTGGCCGAATTCCTCGTCGGTGAGAACCGTCCCGTGTGGTCGCGGATGTCCTTCTCCGAGGCGGAGGAGAACTTCATCGCCTGCGCCAAGGACGGAATCGAGGCCCGAGTGACGTGGCCGAAGATCGGCCGCATCGGCGTGGCCGACCTCGTCACCGATGTGCTCGCACCTCAGGCCCGGCGCGGACTGTCACGGCTGAACATCGACAAGGACGTCATCGACGAATACATGTCGATCATCGAAGGCCGTGCCGAAAACCGCGTCAACGGCGCGACCTGGCAGCTCAAGGCCCTCGAGAGCCTCGCCCCCGACAGCCGACAAGACTCACCCGAACGCGCCGAGGGCATCAGGGCGATGATGGACGCCTACCTGGCGAACCAGGCGACCGGGAAGCCCGTTCACACCTGGGAGATCCCCACTTCCTGAGGGTGCGGCTGAGGCCAGATGCGTCTCGGGGTGGAGTGACTCCTAGAGGTGGGTTCGCACCGGTCGGGGGCGAATACCCGGCGTTAGGTGGGCGAAATGGTCACGGAATTCAGCGGTGGGCGTGACCACTTCGCCCACCTAAGCGAGCGCTGTACGTGTCGCTTGTGCGCAACCGCAGCCGTGGCGACCGGTGTCACCCACTCGATCGAAGCGTGGCAGCGGCCGGAGGTTCAGAGGCGTTCGACCTCGACGAAGACGACGTCGGCGCTGCCTCCGGGATTCGAGACCTCGTGCTCGGACCCTGCCGGACGCGTGTAGGAGACTCCTGCCTCGAGTTCGGCGCGGATCTCGGTGCCGTCCGAATTGCGCACGAGCATCGTGTCCGTGACCATCGGCACGACGACGTATTCGTACTCGTGCTTGTGCATCGGGATGACGCCGTCGGGACGGATCGTCCACTTCGTCACCCGGAACATTCCGTTGTCGAGCTGGACCTCGCCGGTCGAACCGGTGTCTGCTGCATTGTCTGCGGTCATGGTGATCTCCTTCGATGCGCGAACGGCCCCAGTGGAATCGAGCCGAAGCCGGGACGGACCTGATGCCCTCACCGTATCGCCCTGAACGGGCTCGACCCGAACCGATCCACCCGGGCTAGCATGAGGGATATGCGATACCCACTTGCTGACATCGACAACGTCGACGATGACATCCGCGCCCAGATCCTCGAGGTCGCCGAGAAGTCGGGCTTCGTGCCCAACGTCTTCCTCGCCCTGGCCCGCCGACCGGACGAATTCCGCGCGTTCTTCGCCTACTACGACGCGCTCATGGAGAAGGAGACGGGGAATCTGACCAAGGCGGATCGGGAGATGATCGTCGTGGCCACCTCGGCGATCAATCAGTGTCTCTACTGCGTCGTCGCGCACGGGGCGATGCTGCGGATCTTCGCGAAGGACGCCCTCATCGCCGACGTCGTCGCCGTGAACTACCGTCAGGCCGATATCAGCCCACGTCAGATGGCCATGCTCGACTTCGCGGTCAAGGTCTGCGAGGAACCGTGGGCCGTGGGCGAAGCCGACCATGCGACACTCGCCGAGCACGGATTCGACGACGAGGACGCCTGGGACATCGCCGCGATCACGGGCTTCTTCGGCCTGTCCAACCGCATGGCCCACATCTCCGGAATGGTCCCGAATCCGGAGTTCTACACCCTCGGCCGCCTCCCGCGTGAGAAGAAGTGAACCGATGACCTCATCCACCCCCGCCGAGGCGGTCCCCACCACGTCCGCCCCCGCCGTTTCCGGTCCGGCCGCCTCCGCCCGCTCGGGACTCGTCAAACCCTTCGCGGCGATGGGCATCGTCGCCACCGTCGGGCAGATGCAGCGCGCAGGCCGCGACACCATCGCGATGTGCCTGGGCGAACCGACCCAGGGCGCGCCCAGCCCCGTGCTCACCCGCGCCGCCGAGGTCACTCGCGACGGCACGGGACTCGGGTACTCGCCGATCTTCGGCATCCCCGAACTGCGGGAGGCCATCGCCTCCCACTACCGCGATTGGTACGGACTCGACATCGCACCCGACCGCATCGCCGTGACCACCGGATCCTCGGGCGCGTTCCAGACGACGTTCCTCACCTGCTTCGACGTCGGCGACCGGGTAGCCCTGGCCCGGCCCGGATACGGTGCATACAAGAACATCCTGGCCGCCTTGGGCTGCGACGTCGTCGAACTCGACTGCGGTGCCGACGAAGGGTTCCAGCCCACCGTCGACCTCTTGGCCGCAGCCCATGCCGAGGCCCCGCTCAAGGGACTCATGCTCGCGTCGCCCGCGAACCCGACGGGCACGATGATCGGCCCCGAGGCGCTCGGCGAACTCGTCGACTGGTGCCGGGAGAACGGGGTGCAGGTGATCTCCGACGAGATCTACCACGGCATCAGCTACATCGGCACCCGCGGAGAGTGCGCGCTCGCCCACGACGACAACGCGATCGTCATCTCCTCGTTCTCCAAATACTGGGGCATGACCGGATGGCGGCTCGGCTGGGCGATCCTGCCCGAAGCACTCGTCGCCCCGGCTCAGAACGTCACCGGCAACCTCTCCCTGTGTGCCCCGGTTCCCGCGCAGTACGCGGCGGTTGCGGCCTTCGCCGACGAGTCCTATGCCGAATGCGAAGCCGCTGTGGCCTCCTTCGCCGGCGCCCGCGAGCATGTGCTGAGTGCCGCTGACGACCTCGGCTTCGGCGAGATGGCCCCACCCGACGGTGCCTTCTACATGTACGCCCGCGTCGACGACATCCTCGACCGCGCAGGGCTCGACACCGCCGGTCAGTGGTGTGCGCAGGTGCTCGAAGCCACCGGCGTCGCGCTCGCTCCCGGAGACGACTTCGACTCCGTCGACGGCTCCCGTTCGGTCCGCCTGTCGTTGGCCGTCGGAGCGGACCGGACGGCCGAGGCCATCGACCGCATCCTCGACTTTATGGGATGAGTCCTCAGGTTCGAGAGATGAGCCCCGCCGAGGCGGCCCGATGAGCTCACCTCAGACGCGGGCTGGAAGGCCGCCTCCCGCGCCGAAGGCCTTGCCGGTGTTCGGCGTCATCACGGCCGCCGTCCTGCTGGGATCGGCCGGGCTGTTCGTCATCCTCGCCGAGGCGACCGCCCCCACCGCTGCCTTCCTCCGGTGTTGGATCGCCGTGGTCGTGCTCGCTCCGCTGGCAGTGCTCGAGCTGCGGCGGCACGGACGGTTCCCGCCGAAGGCGATCATCATCGCAGCGGTCTCCGGGGCGGCGCTCGGCATCGACTATGTGCTCTGGGCCCAGAGCGTGCTCGACGCCGGTCTGGGGGTGTCCACGGTCCTCATCAGCGTCCAGGTCATCGTGTTCCCGGCCCTGGTGTGGATCTTCGGAGGCAGCCGGCCCGGGTGGCTGTTCATCGGCTGCGTGCCGATCATGATCATCGGCATGCTGCTGACCGGGGGAGTGTCGGCGCCGATGAGACGGCGGCGAATCCGACGCGGGGAGCGATCTTCGGGGTCCTGTCCGGTGTGCTCTACGGCGTGTACATCTTCGGCATCCACCACAGCCGCAAGGTCGCCGGAGACTTCGTCGTCGCCCCGGTCCAAGTGGGCACGATCGCGGCCGCTGTGATGACCGCGGTGGCCGGGCTGACCCTCGGCGGGCTCGACTTCGACCTCGGCTGGTCCGGTTGGGGCTGGATGATCGCCCTGGCCGTATGCGGTCAGGCACTGTCGTGGGTGCTGCTGAGCATCTCCAGTCCGCTGGTGCCGGTGCCGATGACCGCGGCGCTCATGCTGCTCCAACCGTTGTCAGCGGTGGTGCTCGGATCGCTCATCGCCGGGGAACGGCTGCAGGCGGGACAGTGGGTCGGCGCCGTCCTCGTGGCCCTCATCGTGTGGGTCGTCGGCGGGGGACCGGAGGCCCTGAAACGTCGCCGACGACGCTAGCGCATAACCGCCGGACTCAGTGTTCGTGTGCCTCGATCGTGTGGGCGATGGCGTCGACGATGATGTGGGCGACGTGGTCGTCCTTGAGCGAATAGTAGGCTTCTCGGCCGATGCGGTTGACTCCGACGAGGTGGAGTCCGCGGAGGAACTTCAAATGCTGGGACACCAGCGGCTGGGACAGTCCTGTCGCTTCGACGATGTGCGTGACCGTGGCCTCGCCGTGGGTGAGGACGAGCAGCATCTTCAGCCGGGAGGGTGTGGCGAGTGCCTTGAAGAGGTCGGCGGTTTCGGCGATGGCTTCGCGATGGTCCTCGGGGTTGAGCAGGAGCTGCTCGACCTCGTCATTGACGGGAACGGATTCGGGAACGGAAGCCATGAGTGCAGATTACCGGACAACCGGCGTGGCCATGCGAAATCGGACACCGTGAGGCGTCCGCGTCTGCTGGGACGTCGTCAGTCGAGGGCTTCGACGTCAGCTTGCGAGCCGAGGAGGTCGTCGGCCAAGGACTCCCACTGCCCGTAGGCGTCGGGAAGTGCCGACCGCTGCACGGACTGCGCCGCTTCGGTCGGTGTCATCGAATCCCAGCCCTCGATCTGATTGAGTCCTGGGTTCTCGACTGCGGGATTGATCCCATAGAACGCCTTGGCGGCGTAGATGGGATCCGTGAGCTGATGGGGTTCGCCCCAACCTTGGGAGGGGCGCTGCTGGAACAGGCCGACCGAATCACGGTCGCCGGAATCCAGATTGCGCAGCGAGGACTCCTGCAGAGCCGTCATGAGGGCGATGCGGATCGCCTGGTCGTCGAAGTTGCCGCCGCGGCCGACGCCGATGATGAGCCGAGCATTCTCGATCTGCTGCTCGCTGAGTTGACTGACCGAAGCCATCTGCATCTGCCTGATCTTCGTGGAACCGAAAGAGACGGGGGAATTGAGGATGATGACGGCGCCCACGACCAGTGCCATCACTGCCGCCCCGAGCCCGATGAGGGCACCAGTGAGCACGGACCGGCGGCCCTTGCGAGATGATGTCAGACGAGGCATGAATATAACGATAATGCAACAAACTTAAGGACTCATGAGACCACGCCGAGGTTTTTGTCACAGGAAGGTCACGGCGCGGTGGAGCGAGCGGCGCCCATTAGGCTTGAGCCATGGTGAGAATCGTTCGGCGCAATAACCGCCCACCTCTGATGACCTGCCTTATCGTGGTCTTCTCCTTCGTCGCTGTCGGCATCCTGACCGTTGCCGGCATCCTCGTCGCCGTAATCTTCCTTTCCGCAGAGTCGCCGTCGACTGGTTCATCACCGACCTCGGACTCCTCATCGGTTGGGTCTTCATCGTCCGATTCAGGTGGGGGCTCCGGTGTGAGGACCACCGCCCCGGTCAGCGGAGGCTGGTCGAGCGGCGGCTGAGCCCTGTGGCGCTACCGGCTGACGGAGGATCGTGCGCAACCTCTCCGGCGCAGTCCGGCGAACATCGCTGAGATAGATCTCGTGGTGCTTGCCCGTCATCGTCATCCCTGCATCGGGAATGATCTCGGCGTGCATGTGCTGAAGGACCGGCCCTTCGTCGTCGAAAGGCCCGATATGCAGGGTCTGGACGCACGTTCCCTCCCGCAGCGTCTCGAACCGGATCTCGCCGAGGCGGGGCGCCGATCCCTTCGCCCGGACCGTATCGACCACGCCGCCTGCATGTTCGGCGTCCAACCAATCCGGGACGAGCAGCATAAGCGTGAAGTCCCATGCGGATTTGTCCCGGGCACTCGTAAATGACTCCATGTCGTCGGCCCACCACAGTCCTTCCAGCGGCGGCACCACATAGTCGCGACCGAGTTCGAGCTTGCTGAAGAATTTCAGCCCATAGGCCAGCGGATAGAGACTGGTCACTGCCGATGCGAAATCGGGAGAAGTGTTCGGATCACCGTGACCGTCGATCATGAGGTACTGCGCTTCCGGCATCTCGATGACATCGAATCGTCCCTGCTTCGCGCGGAAGCTCGGCAGCGATTTCTTGAAATCGACCTTGTCCATGCGCGGCTCCATTCCGGGGACGGTGATGAAAAGAGTCTAGTCCTCTTGACCTTGACACGATGTCAAGGTCTTCACTGGGTGACAAGGAGGTGGAGACCATGACACATCCACTCAACGACCACCAGTCTCGGGAACCGGAACTCCTGACCGGGACTGACCGTCGGGCCGATACCGGCGACCACCGGAACGTCACCGGCGACCGACTGATCGACGCACTGAGCGCACCGCATCCGCAGCATCGCCTGCAGGCGGCGATGGCGATCGGCACACGGGCGGAGCCCGGTGACCTCGACGTGCTCATGACCCGGTGCCGCGTCGAACCGGACTTCTTCGTCCGTGACATGCTCACCTGGACGCTCACTCGGCTGCCCGCCGATGACACTCTTCCCCGCCTCATCGCCGAACTCGACTCTCCGCTGCCGCAGGCGATCAGCCAATCCCTGCACACGCTGTCGAAGGTCGGTGACGTCCGGGCCTGGTCGGCCATGGACCCGGCTCGGATCGGCATGGTCCTCATCGCTCATCCCGACACCGAGGTGGCCCGCAGTGCGTGGAGAGCCGCCGTTGCCCTGGTGCCCGGAGAGAATCGTGAAGAACTGGCATCATCCCTGGTGACACAGTTGGGCCGCGGGGAAATCGAGATGCAGAAGAGCCTCAGCCGAGCAATCGTGGCCCTCGGTGAGGATCTCGTGTCAGTGGTCGATGAGAAGCTTCACGCAGAGGACGACACAGTGCGGGTTCACGCCATGGCGACTCGGGACATGTTCGATGACCCGGACGCCGGCTTCGCTCACGCCTTGGACGCAGCCAAGCGGGTGGTCGCACTGGGATCCGAGACCACGGTCTAGATCGGCGCAGGGAAGGTCCGATCGTGCGTGTGCCGGCGGGTGGGGCAAGCCCGCCGACACACGGCCGGGGTCTCGGATCCCTTCCTCCGAGCGGGCAAGCGACCGATTCCGGGTTCCGAAGAATTCCGGGACGATGCTTCCGATGAGCGGCGGCTGCGGCATAGGGTGAAAGGCAGCAGAGGAGAGGTGGCACATGCTCATCGGCGAGGTAGCTCGGCGTTCCGGTGTGAGCGCACGTATGCTGCGCCATTACGAATCACTCGGGCTCGTGGCACCCAGTCAGCGGACGCCGGGCGGATACCGTGAATACTCCGATGCCGATATCGGTCGCATCTTCCATATCGAGGGTCTGCGCAAGCTCGGCATGTCTCTGACCGAAGTCGGTCGGGTGCTGTCCGAGCCTGACTTCGACCCCGGCAGCGTGCTCGGGGATCTCATCGCCCAAACGCGTGGGCGGATCGCGGCGCAGCGGCGTCTGCTCGACCACCTGGAGGCCGTCGCTCGGCTCGGCCGGACCGATGGCGGATCGCTCCTGTACACCATCGATCTCATGCGTTCCCTCGAATCGCGTGACGTCATTCAAAGGCACAAGGCCGCACTCGGCAGCGGAGTCGACGGAGGAATGCCGATCGAGACCCTGGCGCAGGCGGTCCTGCAGGAGACCGTGCTCAACGCGGCGGGGGCCATGCGATGGGCGCTCGCCCAAGCCGGCGCCGAAGCCGTGCCCCATGTGGTGAAGGGAATGGACGACGAATCCGCTCAGGTACGCCGCAACGCGCTGCTCGCCCTCGACGAGATCCGCAGAACCACACCGGATGAGAAGCTCAGCTCGCACTCGACGTCGATGATCCGGCACGCGCTGGAGGTCGGGCTCGACGACGTCGACTCCGACATTCGCAGCATCGCCGCGCTCGCCCTCGGAAAAGCAGGTGATGCGAAGGCTGTGCCCGTGCTGCTCGACCTGGCGATGAACGGGCCGAAGGACATCGAGGCGGCGGAGACCCTCGGCACCATCGTTGAGGCGGCCGGACCGAATGCCGACATAAGCGAAGGGATCCTGTCCGAACTGCACAGACGTGCTGAATCGAGCGAGACGACGACGCGGTTCCGAGTGCTCCAAGTCCTCCTCGAGATCTCCGGCGACGACAGTGATGACCTCATCGCCGAACTCAGCGATGACGACAGTCCGGAACTCGCGGCCACTGCCCGCGCCGCCCTCGAACGCCGTCGACGCGAACGTGAACGGATGCGGACCGGCCGCCTCGGCGAAGGGAGCAGTTGGCCCGTAGAAGGAGAGCCAGACCGACTCCATTGAGGCCACCTCGGTGAGGGGAAGGCGGGAATCGGCATTCCGGGCGCATCGGGCGGTTGGCTAAACTGGCGCCCATGGCAACGGGAGGGACGACAGGTGGAACGGATGCGGCCGGCGCGGCGGTCGGGCAGAAGCGGCGGCTGAGGCAGCCGTTCATCTTTCGGCGACACCACTTCACGCCCACCGGGGTGCTCGACTACCTGTTCTTCCTCTTCGCCGGTGCGGCCTCGACCTGGCTGGCGCTGCTGATCCTGCTCAAAGGATTCAGCCTCGGCTGGTGGCAGGTGCTGACGCTGCTCGTGTTCTGGGGAGTCGTGTCCTACCTGGCTCTGCCCAGACTGCATCGCATCCTGTCCCAGATCTATGTGCCGAACTACTTCATCGGCCGTACCCGCACCTCCGACGGTCTGCTCGGCGATCCGGTCAACCTCGCCTGGCGCGGTGAGGAAGCGCAGATCCACCATGCGATGCGGGAAGCGGGGTGGATCCTCGCCGACAGCATCACTCCCGCATCGACGTGGGAGATCATCCGCTCGACGGTGACGAAGCGCAGCTACCCGCAGGCCCCGGTGTCCCCGCTGCTGCTGTTCGGCAGACGTCAGGACTTCGCCTACCAGCAGGAAGTCGACGGCGATCCGGGGCAGCGTCACCACGTGCGGTTCTGGAAGTGCCCCAGCGGATGGCTGCTGCCCGGCGGACACCAAGCCGATTGGCTGGCCGCTGGTACCTACGACAAAGCCGTCGGCATCTCCCTGTTCACCCTCCAGTTCACCCACAAGATCGAAGAGAACACCGACGTCGAACGCGACCATATCGTCGACACCGTCACGGGAGTCAACGACGCGATCTCGGTCGATCGGATCAAGGACTTCTCCACGGGATACCACTCCCGCAACGGCGGCGGCGATTCGATCATCACCGATGGGCACCTGCCGATCGTCGACGTCTCCGAGGTGGTCGCCGACGAAGCCGACCATCCGGAACGTTTGGAGCTGGCCCTCGACGCCACCAGCATCTACTCCGAATCTCGCAGCGTGTCCGAAGTGACGAAGACGCTGTGGCGGCAGCGCCCTCTGCAGACCGTCGTCGGCGCCGCCCTCGTGCTCATCCTGCTGCTCTTCCAGGCATGGGATGTGATCAGCATGCTCCTCGACTGGAACGGGCTGCGGTCCGAAGTCGTCGACTACAGCTCGGACATCGCGGCGGTCAGCGACGACACTGCCACGCGCATCGTCGCGGGAGTGCTTGTCGGCGTCAGTCTCCTCATCGGGTGTCTGCAGGTCATCGCCTCGACATCGGTATTCCGGGGCAGCAACCGGGCCAGACTGTGGATCCTCACTCTCTCGACGATCTCTGTGATCGTGTCGATGACGAACTACTTCACCGGAGACCGCGACCTGGCGACGAACATGTACGCGCTGACGACGATCGCAATGCAGGTGGCGGTGCTGCTGGCGCTGTCGAGCGATTCCTCCCGGATGTTCACCCGGTTCAGCACGGCGGCCCTGCGCGCCGAGCGTCAGGACCGTGCGCTCGAGGACTGAGGCTGGAGACTCGCGGAACCGAAGGCCACGTTGGCGGGGCCGTCGGCCGGAGGACTGCGATGGCGGGCGCATGTATTCTGACCGTGTCCGATCCACTCCGCAGTTCGGCTCGACGTCGAGACCGGACCACACACGAAGGCAGGACTCCATGACCGACCAGACCCCCGATGCATCCGTCTTCGACTCGATCGACCCGGTGCTCAAGGTCGTCACCGCCGAGATCGAGATTGCGGCCCCCGCCGAGGCGGTCTTCGACCTCATCGCCGATCCGCGGCGACAGCCCGAATGGGACGGAAACGACAACCTCGGTTCGGCCGTCGACGGTCAGCGGGTGCGTGGGACAGGCGGTTCCTTCTTCACGACCCTGACCAAGGGAGTGGACCGCGAGAACCATATCGTCGACTTCGCCGAGGGCAGGCTCATCGCCTGGAAGCCCTCCGAGGTCGGGGGAGAGCCGTTCGGGCAGAAGTGGGTGTGGGAGATCGAACCGACAGGGGATGGATCGGTCCTGGTGCGTCACACCTATGACTGGACCGAGCTGCGCGATCCGAAGCGCCTGTCTAAGGCGCAGTCGACGACGGCGGCGAATCTGCTCGCGTCACTCAAGCGACTCAAACAGCTCGCTGAGAGCTGAGGACAGATTTCAGGCAGGCCGTGTTCTGACAGGAGCGGTCAGCGGCCGCCTGACCAGAGTGGTGCCGAAGCGCTCACTTCGGCCAGGCATCCGCCAAACGTGTGAGCAGCGAGGCCAGCTGTGCGCGCTCCTCCTCGGTGAATGCGCTCAGCGCCTGATCGACATTCTCACGCTGAGCGCCGCGGAACCTGTTGGTGATCGCGCGGCCCTTGTCCGTCAGCGCGATGAGGGTCCGCCGGGCATCATCCGGGTCGGCCTCGCGACGCAGGAAGCCGAGCTCGACACCTTGGGACACAAGTCGGGACGCACGCGGCTGATCGACGCCGATTGCATCGCCGAGCGCGCTGACTCCCAGTGCCGTGCCCGCCTGGACGAGGGAGACGAGCAGGCGGATGAGCGCACGCCCGCGGCCGTGTGCGGCGAACGGTCCGCCGGGATGACGCTTGCCGCCGAAGGGGAAGTCGTCCGAGTGCCGACCGCCTCCGAATCCTCCGCGCTCACCGAAGCCCCCGCGTTCGGCGGGTCCGCCGTGCTCACCGAACCCGCCGAAGGGTCCGAATCCGCGCGGACCGCCGGGCCCACGCCGCCATTGCAGGCGGGTGAGCGCCTCGGCGATCGTCTGAATGTCATCGTTCGTGCTCATGATTCGATTTTACATGCTACTTGACATGCAATCGAATTGCATGTCATTCTGCATGTACATGTCAGATGACAACTAAGGAGATGACATGACTGATCACAAAGACTTCAACGATGACAACGACGACTTCACCACCCCGACCGCAGGCGCAGCAGGCGCAGAAGGCAGCGAGGACTCACTGAACTCAGACGAGAACACCGCCACGGGCGACGCCTCACGCTCTGGTGACGGTCGCGACCAGGCCGGCGAGGCAGACGCGGTCGACGCGGACAATGCCGCGACCGCTGGCGATGAACCTTTGAGCGACGCCGGTTCCGATGACGACAAGCAAGGTGACACCGACGCCGATCTGCCGCAGCTGCTGCGCGAATTCAGCCACGTGCTGCGCCGCGAATTCCGTTCGGTCGCGGCGGACTCCGGATTCGACCCTCGCGACTTCGGGCGCATGCGGCGCGGACGTCGTCGCTGGGACTCCGATGAAGTGGTCGCCGACGGTGCCGCTTACCCCGAAGGGCCGGTGACCTACGGTCCGCCGCGCGGGCGGGGCGGTTGGGGTCCGTCGAAGAACATCGATCCCGAAGAGCTGCGCCAGCGCTTCCGCGATATGCGCGACGGAGTCGGCGACCACATCGAAGAGGTGCTCACCTCCGAAGAGTTCGAGAACCTCAAGGCCTCCCTGTCGAAGATCGTCGAGAACCTCGGCCCCGACCGCTGCGGAGACGACTCAGACCGCCACGACGGACCGCACGATCACAAACGCTTCCATAATCACGACGATCACCGAGGCGGCCCTGACCGCCACGAGGCGCACGGGCATGGCGATCGTGACCGCCGTGGGGGAGGCCGCGGACGCCGCGGGTTCGGCCCGAACTTCGGTCCTGGCTTCGGACCGGGCCGACGAGGATTCGACCCCTTCGGCTGGGCCGATGAGCGTCGCAGCCGCGAACAGGAGGTCCAAGAGGCCTTCGAGCGCGGATTCGCCGCGGGCTTCGAACAGGGGCGCAACTCGTAACGTAACCGCCTCGATCCGGTGCGAACCTCCGAGGTTCGCACCGGATCGCGTCTGCGTGCTGAAGGCTCCGGCTTCTCAGCTGCGGGAGAGCACCGCCCCGAGGTCATCGAGCACGCTGCGATCCTCGATCGTTGAGGGCACTGCCGGATCGTCGACGCCATCGGCGATCTGCCGCATCGTCTTGCGCAGGATCTTGCCCGACCGGGTCTTCGGCAGACCTGCGACGATGTCGACGCATTTGAATGCGGCGACCGGCCCGATCTCCTTGCGGACGAGCGCCACGAGTTCGTCGATGACGGTATCCGGATCGGCCGCCTCGGCGGAATCCCCGAGCACGACCAGCGCACGTGGGATCTGCCCCTTCACATCATCGTGGACCCCGATGACAGCGGCCTCGGCCACGGCCGGGTGGGAAGCGACGACCGCCTCGATGATGCCGGTGGACAGGCGGTGGCCGGCGACGTTGATGACGTCGTCGGTGCGACCCATGACGAAGACGTACCCATCCTCATCGAGATAGCCGGAGTCACCGGTGAGGTAATAGCCGTCGAAGGCGGCGAGGTAGGAGGAGATGAACCGCTCGTCGTCGCCCCACACCGTGGCCATGGTGCCCGGAGGCAGCGGCAGCCGGATGACGATGAGTCCTTCCTCCCCTGCCGGAACGGGCTGGCCGCCGGGGTCGACGACCTCGACGTGGAAGCCGGGAGTCGGCTTCGTCGAGGATCCCGCTTTGAGTGGGAACCGGGTCAGTCCCAGCGGATTCGCCGTGATCGGCCAGCCGGTCTCCGTCTGCCACCAATTGTCGACGACGGGGACGTCGCGTCCGGTCGCCTCGGCGAGGATCTTCGTCGTCCACTCATAGGTGTCGGGATCGAGGCGCTCGCCGGCGAGGAATTCCGCACGCAGACTCGACAGATCGTACTTCTTCATCAGCTCGCCGTTCGGGTCCTCCTTGCGCACCACGCGCATGGCGGTCGGGGCGGTGAAGTGGACGTTGACCTTGTGCTGCTCGATGGCGCGGAAGAAGGCTCCGGCATCGGGTGTGCCCACGGGTTTGCCCTCATAGAGCACCGAGGTGACGCCGGCCAGCAGGGGTGCGTAGATGATGTACGTGTGTCCGACGACCCACCCGACATCGGAGGCGGTGAAGATCGTGTCGCCCGGGTGGAGGCCGAAGACAGTCGGCATCGAGAAGGCTCCGGCCACCGCATATCCGCCGGAGTCGCGGACGATTCCCTTCGGTTTGCCGGTGGTACCCGAGGTGTAGAGGACGTAGAGCTCGTCGGTGGCCTTCACGGTCACCGGGTCGATGCCCTCGGGTGTCTGGTCGAGCAGTTCGGCGTAGTCGAGGTCGTTCTCGCCGAGTTCGCAGCGATGTTCGTCGCGTTGGACGATGACGGTGAAGTCAGGTTTGTTCTCAGCGATCTCGATGGCCTCATCGAGCATCGGCTTGTATTCGAGGGCTCGGCTCTTCTCGACTCCACAGGAAGTGGAGATGACGGCCTTCGGGGCGGTGTCGTCGATGCGCACGGCGAGCTCGTTCGGAGCGAAGCCGCCGAAGACGACCGAGTGGATCGCGCCGAGGCGGGCGCACGCGAGCATGGCCACGGCTGCCTCGGGGATCATCGGCATGTAGATGACGACGCGATCGCCCTTGGTCACCCCTCTGTCCGCCAGAGCCCGAGCGAAGCGGGAGACCTCGTCGAGAAGCTCGGCGTAGGTGATCGAACGGACGGTGTCTGTGACCGGCGAATCGTAGATGATGGCGGCCTGGTCGCCGCGGCCGTTCGCGACATGCCGGTCGAGCGCGTTGTAGCAGACGTTGAGCTCGCCGTCGGGGAACCAGCGATAGATCGGCGCATTCGAATCGTCGACGGCCTTCGTCGGTTCGGTGACCCAGTCGATGTGGTTCTTGGCCTGCTCGAGCCAGAAGCCCTCTGGGTCCTCGGCGATGCGTGTTGCTACTTCGTCGTAGCTGGGTGCGGAGTTCTCGGTGGTGTTCATGATCCTATTGTGACGCATGGCACAGTGATGTGAAGAGGTGGGGTGCACATCCTCGGGGAGTGCCATCGGCACGAAAGTCGACCCATTTCCCTGCACTCGGACCAGGAGAGGGCACAATGGGGTTATGAGATTCCTGGTTGCACTGATCCTCGGCCTGGCGGTCATGTTCGGTCTGAACGCCATCTTCGACTTCTTTGCGATGGCGCGACCGTGGGGTTCGATCCTCATGGGCGTCATCGTCGGACTGACCATGCTCGTCGTCCTGCTCATCTGGGAGGCCGTGCGCCCGACCCAGCCGAAGGGCGAATCGGCGAAGGCCAAGGCCAAGGCGCAGAAGAGCGAAGACGACCGAGCGAAGGCCCGTGCCGAACGACGTGCCCGACTCGCCGCCGAGGCGGGAGTGAGCCTCGAAGGCATCGACGGTGCCCTGCCGGGATCGACCGCACAGACCGATGAGACGAGCTCCTCCGACTCCGCCGATTCCTCTGATGAGGCGACACCCACCGAGGCGGCCCCCGACGGGGAGCAGGCCGCCGAGGCGGTCCCTGATGGGGAGTCGGTCGCACACAGTTCGGCTGTGACCGAGGGCGAGAAAGCCACCGATGGCGAGACAGCCGAAGCAACTCCCGGTTCGACCGCCGAAGGGAAAACTTCCGAGGGCGCAGCCGCTGCGGCGACCGAAGGTGCAGCCGAGCCGAACTCGGAGACGGACTCGTCCTTGGAATCTGACGGAACCGCAGGCGACGCTGCTTCGCAGGAAGAGACACAGTCCGAAGACGCGGTGACATCCGAAGCAGTGGCACCGAACGAAGCACCGAAGTCTGACGAGGACGGGACCGACGCCTCTGCGTCGGCGAAGCCCGATCTGCTGGTGAAGCCCGCCACCTCCGCAGAACCAGCGAAGTCGGCCGCACCCGCAGAACCTGCCGGTGCAGAGACTGCCGAGGGTGAATCGTCTCAAGCCGATGAGAAACCGGCCTCGCAGGCAGGGGATTCGTCCGAGCTGCCGCCGCCTCCGCCGATGCCGCCGTCGTTCCCCGCTCAGCCCACCGGTGCCGCGCAGGCTGGTGCTGCCGACGCGAAGAGCGAGAACAACTCCGCGGCTCCGTCGCTGAATCAGGGCGGTGTCAGCGACAGCGGGTCCGATCCGGCTTCCGACCCGGATCTCGAAGGGCCGGCCGATGACCCGGCGACGCTCGACCCGGAGGAATACGACGAATCCGCCAGCGGATCCTCGCTCGAGGCACCTCCGACCGGCGAGCCCGGAATGTCGGCCGACGCGCTCTCCGGCAAGTTGCCGGACGACGCTGATGAGTCCGCAGACACGGCCGCCGAAGAGTTTGCCGACGACGACGCCGATGATGCTGAGGTTCCTGAACGCAAGGGTCCCTCAGCCGAGGAAAACAACCAGTACCGGCTCTGAGCCGCAGTTGACTTAAGCCGCAGCTGGCCTGAGCCGCTGCTGGCCCGCGTCGCTGCCGGAGCTGAACAGTCGAACTCTGCTGGCGAACCCGCTCAGGCGTAGTGTGCGGCGAGGATCCGCATACCCTCTTCGATGCTGACGCGGGGAGTCCAGCCGAGAACTTCCTGCGTCCGTCGCTGATCGAACCAATGCGCGGTCGACAGCTGTTCGGCGAGGAACCTGGTCAACGGCGGTTCGTCGTCGTGCTCTCCGAGTTCCCACACCTTCTCGACCACGGTTCCGGCCGCCAGCGCCGGCGACACCGGAATGCGCAGCTTCGGCTCCGACGCACCGCCGGCGATCGCGATGCGTGACATCAGCTCGCCGATGGGTCGCGGCTGACTGTTCGTCACCACCAGCGCCTCACCATGAGTGGAATCGACCGCGGTCACCGCTGCGACGATCGCCTCGACGGCATTGTCGACGAAGAGCGTGTCGACCAGCGCCGCGCCCGATCCGAGCACCGGCATCCGCCCCGCACGGGCGCGATCGATGACCCGCTCCGTGAGCTGAGTGTCTCCCGGTCCCCACATGAGGTGGGGACGCAGGACGAGCACTCGGAAGTCAGGCGAGTCGGCGCCCAGGGCGATCCGCTCACCGGCGCCCTTCGTCCGCGCATACTCACCGCGAGCGAACTCCGGAGACGCGGGTTCGGCGCCGTCGCCGATGATCGACTCACCGCTATGGGCCACCGACGGCGATGAGATATGGACCAGGCGCTGTACGCCGGCGGCCCGAGCCGCATCGACGAGAGTGCGGGTGCCGCCGATGTTCACGGCCTCGAATTCCTTGGGGTCACCCATCATGGACACCTTCGCGGCCAAGTGCACGACCGCCTCGGCGCCGGTGACCGCCTTCTCAACGGCAGCCGCATCGGTCACCGACTCCACCACATCGGTGGCGCCGTCGACCCCAGAGGGGCGACGCTGCAGGGTCGTGACCTCGTGACCAGCGGTGACGAGCTCACGAGCGACGGACGAACCGAGCAGTCCGGAGGCTCCGGTGACGGTGATTCTCACTTCAACTCCTCAGACGCTTCCACGCACCGGCCCACCGGCAAGGACGCTGTCGGCCCAGGCGGCGAGGCGGGAACGGTCGATCTTCGAATTGTGGCGGATGTCGGTGGGGAATTCGGGCGCCACGAGCACCGCAGCCAGATCATGACCGCCAGCCTCGGCGACCGTCTCCCGCAGACGTTCCGTCAGGTCCAAGGGCGCAAGACCCGGTGAGAGCGAGGTGCCCTCGGCGTCGAGCACCGCCACGAGAGCCTGAGTGCCGACGGGTCCGATTCCGACGACGGAGCTGCGGCTGACCTGTGCGTCGACGTCGATGAGCGCCTCGAGGCCACCGGGCCCGACCGGCCCACTTGGCGTCGTGACGACATGCTGCAGTCGTCCTTCGAGCCACACCCGACCGGCGTCATCGATATGGCCGATGTCGTTCGTCCGGTGCCAGGTCAGACCGTGCAGATCATCACGCGCCGAAGCCGCAGTGGTGCGCCACAGGTTGTCGTAGCCGGACTTGATATGGGCGGCGCTGACGACGAATTCGCCGAGGCGGCCCTGCGCGGCCTCGCCCTGCAGCAGCTCATCGGAGGATGCGCCCGACTCATCGATGGGGGCCAGAGCGAGTTCGACGCCGTCGATCGGCTGTCCCACGCACACTCCGAGGCCGCCGGTGGCGTCGGCGGCAGCGACTCCGTCACGGTCGATGTCGGTGAGCAGGAGCCCTTCGGTCATACCGTAGGGGGAGTGGATGGACGCGTTCGGGAACACCTCGGCGATGGCGTCCATGAGTTCCAGCGGAACGGGCGCACCCGCCGAGAGCACGAGTTCGACTCCGGCGCACGCTGCCCGCTGCTGCTCGTCGAGGTCCGCAGCGGTCGCGGCGACGTTCGTGTAGGCCGCAGGGGAGGCGAAGACCATGGTGGCCCGTCCGGCGATGATCGCATCGGCGATCGCCGTGGCCGTGAGCGTCTTCGGTTTCGTCACCGACATGTCCGGTGTCACCGAGGTGGCCCCGATGGCCGGTCCCAACAGGGCGAACGGTGGGAAGCCGGCCACCAGACCGGTGCCCTCCGTGACGTTGAAGGTTCTGGTCAGCACGGCCGCCAACGAGGAGATGTCCGCATGCGTGTAGCGCACACCCTTCGCGGGTCCGGTCGACCCGGAGGTGAAGAGGATCGCCGCATCGGAATCCGGTGCCGGGGTCGGCAGCGCGTCTCGGTGCGGTGTGCGGGAGAGTTCGGTCAGGCTCGTCTCCGCCTTGAACAGGCGGGAGCGCACGGGGCCGAGCGGACGCACGGAGATCCGCCGTCCCGGCCAGCCGAAGGCACGTGCCAGGGTGAGTCCGGGCAACTCGCCGATGATCCACTGCGGATCGGCCGATGTGACCGCCCGGGTCATCCCCTTCGGGCCGAGCCCGGCATCGGCGACGACGGCGACCGCACCGATCTTCAGGCATGCGTAGAGCGCGGCGGTGAGATTGTTCCCCGGAGGCACGAGCATGGAGACCCGGTCCCCGGGCTTCACGCCGAGGTCGAGCAGCCCGTTCGCGATCGACGTGGTGACGTGCCACAGGTGGCGCCACGCGATCTGCTGCGCGGGGTTCTGCGCGAAGTCGACCGACGCGATCGTCTCGTCGTTCCGGCGTGCATCGAGGATCGCCGTCACCGCACGAACCTCCGCGCCGCTGTCGGCGGAGCCATCCGCGGCATCGGAGGCCGATCCCTTCGCCGAGGCGGCCGTTCCCGACCGTGCGGTCGATCCCTTCGCGGGGGTCGCCTCGGTGGGGGTGTTCGCCGTGTCGGGCGAATCGAACCGGGCGCTCAGCCAGTCGAGGACGAGACCGGGAACATCGTGATCTTCGCTGACGAGGTGGGAGGCCGTCTCGAATCGGTGCACATCGGCCTGCGGCAGACGCTGGCGCAGGTCCCGCAGGTAGCGTTCGAGGAACACCGGGTCCTTCGGACCCCAGATAAGCAGCGCAGGCTTGTCGAAGGCGGCGATGTCCTTGCCGATGCGCTGGAGTTCGGAATCGGAGGCATGAGCGTCGTCGACGGGGATATCGGCGACGAAATTGCCGATCGCCCACCGGTCCTCTGCCTTCCGGTACGGGGCGTGGAATGCGTCCTTCGTCTCGGCATCGAGATCGCCGAGGCTCAAGGTCACGCGTAGGAACCAGTCGGTGAGCACGGTGGCCGTCGGCAGCATGGGTCCGGCCAGGGTCGCGCGCAGCGGTGCAGGCACCGGGGCATCCTCGGGCTGGTGGACGGCCGTGTTGAGGCTGATGGCCGCAGCAACGCGGTCGGTGTTCCGGGCCGCCCAGCCGAGCGAGAGGACGCCGCCCCAGTCGTGACCGATCGTCACGATCGGGTGGGTGTCGGATCCGGTGGCGGCCACCTCGGCGAACAGATCGGAAACGACGGCATCGAAATCGGCGATGCGATCGGCGATGCGACGCACCTCGGGGGACTTCGGGGCGGGCATCGACTCGTGGGCGAGCCGTTCGGAGAAGCCCATCTCGAGCTGGTCGGGGGCGATGAGCCGCCAGGCGCGGCCGCCGGACTGCGCGGCATCGATGGTGGCCTGTGCCAGCCGACGCCACAGATACGACCAGGTCGGATTGCCGTGGAGGGCGACGATCGTGCCCGCCGGCTCCACACCGGCTGCGGTCAGGGCGGGCAGCGTGTCGAGCACATGGAACGCATGCGTCCCGTCGGAGGTTCTCGCCTCGACGATTCGGGACCAGGTGGGGTCCCACTCGGGCAGCTGCGGGGGAATCGTGGCCGGCCGTGCAGGAATTCTCATGAAAGTCTTTACCACTCGATCTCGGTCATGGCGGTGTTGAGGCCGGAGCCGACGCCCATGCACAGGATGCGGTCGCCGGGTTTGAGGTTCTCGGCCTCTCGGGACAGGGTGATGGGCAGGGAGGCGGGCCCGACGTTGCCCAGCTCCGGGTAGCTCACGGGGATCCGGTCGGGATCGAGGTTCGCGGCCTTCGTGATCGAATTCGTGTGCACATCGGAGACCTGGTGCATGACGTAGCGGTCCATCTCCCGCCAGTCCCAACCGGTCTCGTGGGCTTCCTCCCAAGCAGCGACGACGAGTTCCATGCCGCCGGAGAGCAGGCCCTTCGTATCGGTGAACATTCCGTTGTGGTCGCCGACGCAGAGTTCGTGATGCTGGGTGGCCGCACGGGTGATTCCGCCGAGGATGCGGTGGCCTTCCGGATGTTTGTCGGCCGGGCCGAGGACGGCGGCGGCAGCGCCGGAGCCCAGGGTCAGGGACGCGAATTCGTTGAGGTACTCCTCGCGGGTGATCTCCGGGCGGTTGAGGCGGCGCAGTGTTGCGTCCTGGACGCGAGAGGCGTCTTCGCCGGCGACGATGAGGGCGTATTCGATCTGTCCGGCGTCGATCATGTTCGCGGCCAGGGTCATTCCGTTGACGAATCCGAGGCAGGCGTTGGCGATGTCGAAGTTCATCGCCTGCGGGCCGAGCCCGATTCCGGCGTGGACGCCGACGGCCACGGACGGTTCCAGGTGTTCACGGGTCACGGAGGTGTTGACCATCAGTCCGATGGCGTCGGGAGGGACCCCCGCCTCGGCGAGGGCCTTCTTTCCGGCCGCGATCGCACCATCGGCGAACTGGTGGGGTTCATCCCAGTTGCGGCGGGCGTACACTCCGGCGACACGTTGGAGCAGACCTGTCGGCAGTTTGAGGGATGACAGCGTATCGGCGAGGCGCTCATCGAATTCCTGTGAGGTCACTTCGTTCGGGGCCAGGATCTCGGTCAGGCCGAGCAAGGCCACGTTCGAGTGCCGAAATGTTGCGTTGCCGTTCGCCAATTGAGGTACTCATCCCTTTTCGGATCGTTCGTCGGTGTCGTTATCGGCCGCAGAGGCGCGCACGTGACGCGTCACGACGGGGATTTCCGGACCTATCCTACCGCTCGGTTTCTGAGATGTTCATCAGCGTGTGAACCAGGTGAAGCCGTCATAGAGCAATCCTGTGGCGGCGAGCACAGCGATGACGGCCAGAACGAGCGAGGTCACAGTATGTGAGACCTTCGAGGTCTGGAAGCGCACGGCACGCGAATACGACATGGGACGATCGGTGACGTTGTGGCCGAACTGGGCGAAGATCCGCCAGTCCATGACGTCGATGAGCGACTTCGCCGCGAGGGTGAAGACGATGATGCAGCCGATGCCCATGAACAGCAGGAACACGAAGCCCAGGAAGCCGAAGTCCTTGAAGAACGTCACCACCCGGTCGCCGATTGCAATGGCAAAGGCGGAGAAGCCGTCGCTGAAGGGAAGAGCCTCGAACGAGTCGGTGATCGTGGACAGGCTGATGTTGTCGCGCACCGTCTGCACGGACCCGATGTACATGAAGATCGAGGCGGCCAGGGCGACGAGCAGGTTGATGATCGAGATCGTCGCATTGTCCGGCCAGAAGTCCAGGTGCTTGATCGTGTAGGTCGCCGAGAGGGCGACGCAGATGATCGCGCCCGTCAGCGCGCCGATGGTGGCAGGCAGCAGCAGGTTGTTGAAGAACACGAAGGCCACGACGGCGATGAGAGCGGCGCCGAGGATGTAGGTGAACACCGCGACGGTGTCGCCGTTGGCGGCGGTGGCGGCCCGCCGGTTGGCTTCGATCATCTGGCCGGAGTGCTGGATGTTGCCGGCGAGTTCGTTCTTCGTGGCCCGCGGCGGATCGGCGTCGACGTCGTCATAGCCCTGCGCATTGGAGGGAAGGACGCGGGTCTCATCCTCGCTGCTCCACGGACGGCCGGACTGGCTGTAGCCGGACTGGCCGTAGGGGTTCTGGCCGTACGAGTTCTGACCGTAGCCCTGAGTCTGCGGATAGCCGCCCTGAGCGCTCGGTCCGGCGCTTTGGTTCCGGGGCTGCCATCGTCCGATCTTCGCTCCGACGAAGTAGATGACGAAGACGACGAGAGCCGCGAGGACTCCGATGGAGATGCCGGCGCCGAGCTCGTTCATAAGGGTGACTTCCTGGGGATGGACAACGGTGGTCTTCGTTTCAGTCTATGGACTCAGGCCGCTCAGAGCACGTTCCTCAGCGCATATGCGCGCGGTTCAGTGCAGTTCTGTGGCCAATCTGCTTCCTGCTGGAGGAGGTGCGGGCACGGCCATTGCGCGATTGTTGGGTCGATCCGCGGTGTTCTAAGCCGCGATATCACCGTGGATCGGCCCAACAATCGCCGCGCTGCTGCCCGTCTCGCGCCGCTCAGTCTCGGCGAGCCCGCTTCCTGGGTAGGGTGGGATCAGGTCTGCGAGATCCGCCCACCGACGTCCGAAGGAGACACGCGATGAGCAACCCCCAGGCATTCACCTCTGAGGCTCTGCCTCTCGATGAGCAGGTCGTGCTCGTCACCGGCTCCGGACGCGGCCTGGGTGCTGCGATCGCGAAGGCCTTCGCGCCGGAGGGCGCGGCGCTGGTCATCAACTACCGGTACTCGGCAGAGGCCGCAGAAGAGCTCGCCGAGGCGGTCCGCGCTCGCGGTGGACGTGCAGTGGCCATCGAGGCCGACGTCACCGACTCCCGAGCCGTCGACGCCATGTTCGAGACCGCGGCCGCCGAATTCGGGGCTCCCGTGTCCACCGTGGTCAACAACGCGCTCGCAGACTTCTCATTCAACGGCGATGAGCGCCAGCCGGCCGACGAGATCGATTATTCGGACTTCGCCGAACAGTTCCGAGGTTCGGTCGAAGGCGCGGTCAATACGATCCAGGCCGCGATGCACGGCTTCCGCGAGCTCGGTTCCGGCCGGGTCATCAACATCGGCACCAACCTGTTCCAGGACCCGGTAGTGCCGTACCACGACTACACTGCCGGCAAGGCGGCTCTGCTGTCGCTGACCAGGACTTTCGCGAAGGATCTCGGACCGGCCGGGGTGCGGGTGAACATGGTCTCCGGCGGACTGCTGCGGACCACGGATGCGTCGTCGGCGACTCCCGAGGAGGTCTTCGACCAGATTGCCGCAGCCAGTGCGTTGAGGCGGGTGACGACTCCGGAGGACTTCGCCTCGGCGGTGGTGTTCTTCGCGTCTCCCGCCTCCAGAGCGGTGACCGGTCAGAACCTCATCGTCGACAACGGCCTCGTCATGGGGTGAAGCCGACTGTCAGCCGGCGCCCAGAATCCTAGCCCTTGAGCCGACGAACGATCAGAAGCGGTCGAGGAAGGCCAAGGCCCTCTCATAGAGCAGTTCGGCGCTGTCCTCGCGGTAGTCCGGGGTAGTCGGGTCGCTGAACAGGTGGGTGCTGCCCGGGTAGAGGAAGTACTCCGCCTGCGCTCCGGCCTTCGTCGCGGATTCCATCAGGGTCTCGATCGTGCCCGGACTGCGCCACGAGTCATCGACGGCGAAGTGAGCCTGCACCGGCACTCCGGCCTGCCAGCGCGTCGGCTTCGGGAAGCCGCCGCCGTGGAAGAGCAGGACGCCGCGGGCCCGCGGATCGTTCTTGCCCATCTGCTGTGCAAGTGCGGCTCCCAGCGAGAATCCGCCGAAGATGAGGTCATCCCCGAGGTCCTCGCACGCGTCCTTCGCTCGATCCACGAGGGTTGATAACCCGACCTCCTGAGAGTGGGCGACTCCCGGTTCGGCGGATTCGAACGTCCTGCCTGCGTAGACGTCGGGAGTGTGGACGGCATATCCGGCCAGGGCGAAGCGTTCGGCGATGGCGTCCATCCCGGACGTCCGCCCCAGTGCCGAGTGGAGAAGAACAAGAGTGGTCATGGGCACTCCTTTCGGAAGTGACTTCGGTGTTTCGGGAGTGACGTCGGGGCCGGCGTCAGTTCGCCGGCCCCGAGTGTTCGGGTCGACGGGTCAGCGGCTGTGTCCGCGCGGGATCGTGAAGGTGTCGGCCTGGGCCGTGGCCCAGTCATCGGCCCACTTCGAGGGGGTGTCGTCGACGAGTTCGCCGGGCTTCAGCCAGTCGTAGAGGCGGGCATAGGACCAGGACTCGGAGGCCGAGACATTGCGCCGCAGCATCGTCGGCTCCAGTTCCTCCGGCGCAGCCGCACCCATGGAAGCCATGAGGCGAACTGCCTCGGCGACGACTCCTTCGTGGTAGTTGCGCACACGATCGGCTTTGGTGGGCACGTCGATGGCGCGCGCTCGCCGCGGATCCTGAGTGGCGACGCCGACGGGGCATTTGCCCGTATGGCAGGCTTGCGCCTGGATGCAGCCGACGGCCATCATCATGGCGCGGGCGGAGTTCGTGAAGTCAGCACCTTGGATGAGGCGTTTGACGATATCGGTGCCGGTGGCGATCTTGCCCGAGGCGCCGACCTTGATCTTCTTCCGCAACCCCGCGCCGACGAGCGCGTTGTGCACGATCATCAGCCCCTGGGTCAGCGGCAGACCGACGTTGTCCTCGAACTCCAGCGGTGCCGCACCGGTGCCGCCCTCGGAGCCGTCGACGATGATGAAGTCCGGCAGAATGTGGGTCTCCACCATGGCCTTGACGATCGAGAGGAACTCCGTGCGCGAACCCACGCACAGCTTGAAGCCGGCGGGCTTGCCGCCGGAGAGCTCACGCATCTGCCGGATGAACTCGAGGAGCTCGATCGGGGTGGAGAACACCGTGTGTCCGGGAGGGCTGATGCAGGTCTGGCCGACGGGGATGCCGCGGATCTCCGAGATCTCCTCGGTGACCTTGGGCCCGGGCAGCACGCCGCCGATGCCCGGCTTCGCGCCCTGAGAGAGCTTGAGTGACACCATCTTCACCTGCGGGTCCCTGGCCTTCTCGGCGAAGATCTCGGGGGAGAACTCCCCTTCGGGGGTGCGGGCACCGAAGTATCCGGTGCCCAGCTCCCAGATGAGGTCGCCGCCGTGTTCACGGTGATATGGCGAAATGGATCCCTCGCCGGTGTCGTGGGCGAATCCGCCCATCGCCGCGCCCTTGTTCAGGGCGCGGATGGCGTTGTTGCTCAGCGAGCCGAAGCTCATCGCCGAGACGTTGAGCAGCGAGATGTCATACGGCTGAGTGCAGTCGTCACCGCCGACGCGCACGCGCGGCGGCCGGGGCGGATTGGGGATCGGCATATTCGAGTGCATGAGCGCCTCGTAGCCGGCGCGATCGACATCGTGCTCGGTGCCGAATGCGTGCTCGGAGTGGGTGCCTTTGGCGCGTTCGTAGATAGTGGTGCGGGTATCCCGGCTGAATGGACGCCCGTCCCAGTTGCGTTCGATGAAGTACTGCTGGATCTCCGGCCGGATCGACTCCAGCAGGAATCGGGCGTGGCCGGCGATCGGATAGTTGCGCAGGATCGAGTGCTTCTTCTGCGTGAGATCCCACGCGGCGAGTGCGCCGAGCCCGATCGCCGAGGCGGCCGCCGCCACTCCCGCGAACTGTTTGCCTGCCGAGTCGCCGGTGACCATTCTGACAATGGGGACTTGCCGTTTCATAGTGCCTCCTTGAACTGTCCTCACCTCGAGCCTAGACCCGGGAGGCGCAGATTTCAGGAAAGGCAGACCTAGGACGGTTGTGAACTGCCGGCGAACCGCATAAGAACCGTCAGTTGAGACGCATCAGGACAGACCGCCGGGACGCACCAGGACAGGCGCCCGAGACTGCTCAGAACAGTCCGGTGACCAGCGTCGCGACCAGTTCGTCGACCTGCAGCGAGTAGGCGACGATGAGCGTGAAGCCGGTGGCGATCCACGCGATCTCCTTGTCCTGGGCGTAACCGCGCAGCGGACCCCGCCCGTAGCGCAGACCGCCGGCCAGAACGATGCCGAGATCGATGATCCACCAGATTCCCAACCCGCCGAGGCTGAGCAGCTTGAGTGCGCCCGTGAGGTACCGGCCGGTGTAGAACCGATCAAGACCGAGGATGCCGAAGAGCATCGACAGCAGCCAGGTGACGACGAAGGAACGGTTGGCGGCAGTCTTCGTCTCCGGACTGAAGGATGCGGGCGTGCGGTTCACGGGAGCATCGCCGAGTGCGGGAATCTCGCTGGTCGCCGTCATCGCGGGGCACTTCCATTCACTGTGCGTCGAACTTCTGGTCTTCAGCCTATGAGGTGCAGGGCCGCCTCGGCGATGGGGTTATCCTCCACATCCCCAGGAATCCCTGAGATTCCACGCGAGAGTTCGCGTCTCGGATCAGCGAGTCACTCGGTGTCGGGACTCACACGGTCCGGGACCTGGAATCGTTTGAGCCGCGATCATCAGAGGCATAGCGTTGGGCTCATGAGCACAGGTGAGTCGAGCCCGACGAGCACTCGGCGTACCGTCGCTGCGGTCTTCCTCGCGGGAGTCTCCGTCTTCCTCGTCCTCTACGAGACCCAGGGTCTGCTGCCGGCGATCCGGGATGCCTACGGAATCGACGGACCAACGGCGAGCCTGACCGTGTCCGCGACGAACGTGGCCATGGCCTGCTTCCTCATCCCCTTCTCGATGCTCGCCCCGCGCATCGGCCACGCGAGGCAGATCGGTGCGGGAGTGATCGTGGCGGCGATCCTCGCGCTCGTCCTTCCCTTCACTCCGACTCCGGAGCTGCTCATCGTCGTCCGGTTCCTGCAGGGCGTGGCGATCGCCTCGGTGCCGGCCACGGCCATGGCCTACCTGTCCCTGCGCCTGCCACCCGCCGTCCTGCCCGGAGCGATCGGCATCTACATCGCCGGCAACACGATCGGCGGACTGTGCTCGCGACTGCTCACCGGACTGGCGTCGGAATTCCTCGGCTGGCACGGAGGCCTCGCGTTCACCGCGGTCGTGTCGCTGATCTTCGGCCTCATCGTCGTCTGGCTGCTGCGCCACGACCTCTTCTCCACCGCCCGCAGCCGGGCCGCCCCGGCCGACACGGATCCCACCCCCACCGAGGCGGCCGACCCCGACGCTGTCACTGCAGGTGACGGCGTCACCGAAGTCGGCGACGGCGGGACCGGGAGTGCACAGCCGCCTCGGCGAGCGATTCCGCTGCGCGGGGGACTGTGGCGGATCTACCTCACCGGGTTCCTGTGCATGATCGTCTTCGGCGGATCATTCACGATGCTCGGTACCCGCCTGCAGCAGGACCCGTGGCGGCTGAGCGAGGGCGCGGTGGCTCTGTTCTTCCTCATCTACCTCGTCGGCACCGTCGTGACCACGTATTACGGCCGCCTGGCCACGAAGTACCCGCGCACGCGGATCACCCTGGCCGGAATGGTCATCGCGCTCGCCGGTGCGGGTCTGACCCTCGTCGATTCGCTCGTGGTGATCATCATCGGCATGTCGCTGCTCACCGCCGGATTCTTCCTCGGCCATACGGGCGCCTCCGCGGCGGCCAGCACCGCCCGGCCGGGAGTCGACTCGACCCGGTCCGCGGCCATCTACCTCACCGTCTACTACCTCGGCACGAGCCTCGGCGCCTGGCTCTCGGCGGTCCTCTTCGCCGATTTCTCCTGGCCCGGCGTCGTCGGCATGTGTGCGGCCTCGCTGATCGCCGTGTTGGTCTTGACGCTGACGGGAGCTCCGATAGGGTTCAGGAAACGCAACTGATCGCTCGTTCAGGGTCGCCGGTGCCTGCGCCGGGGAGCCTGCGGTCGCAGCGTGTTCCGCTTCCGCCGGCTGATGCATCACCGGCACCGTCTTCGAAAGGCCACCTCATGCCCGAGACCACCAATTCGACCGTCGTCTGCTCGATCGCCGACGGCGTCGCCCACGTCGAGATCGATCGTGCCGACAAACTCAACTCGCTGACCCGTGAGGTCTTCGAAGATCTCGTCGAGTCAGGTCAGGCGCTGAAGGACTCGAGCGAAGTCAAGGCCGTGGTCCTGTCCGGTCGCGGTCGCGCCTTCAGCGCCGGCCTCGACTTCACCGAGCTCGCCCGAATCGCCGAGGCAGGAGCCGCGACCCGCTCCTCCGCTGAGGAAGCGGCTGCTGAGAAGGCCGCTGGTGAGTCGGGTGGGGCGGATTCCGTGGCCTCCGCCGTCGATATCGGAGAGCGACTCGGTTCGGCCCGGGCCCTGGCTCAGAAGGCCGTGCATGTGTGGTCGCTCGTCGAGGTTCCGGTCATTGCGGCCGTGCGCGGGGCTGCTCTCGGGGGAGGGCTGCAGATCGCTCTGGGGGCGGACATGCGGGTGGCCGGGCCCGATGCAAAGCTCTCGCTCATGGAACTCAACTGGGGAATCATCCCCGATATGTGCGGCACCCAGCTGCTGCCGCGACTCGTCGGACCGGCTCAGGCGAAGAAGCTCATCGTCACTGCCGACACGGTCGGTGCCGAAGAAGCCCTGCGCATCGGCCTCGTCGAAGAGGTCGCCGAGGATCCCCTGGCCCGAGCTCTCGAACTGGCCGGGCAGATTGCCGGCCAGTCACGCTCGGCACTGGTGTGGGCGAAGCGGCTCGTCGACCTGTCCTACGACTCCGATCTCAGCACCGGACTCGACGCAGAGCAGGAAGCGCTCGCCGCGCTGCTCGGCACCGACGAGCAGAAACAGGTCGTCGCCACTCGACTGGCTGCGATGAAGGCCCGCGCGAAGCACTGAGATCCGGGCGCCTGTTGTGGACAGCCGAGTCCTGCCGCGAACAGCGGGATGTGGGGCTCAGGCGAATGAGGTGACTTAGGAACCGCGATTGGAGGGGAACTCCGGGCGAACGGGGTCGATGATCCGGTCGGCGTTGACCGCCTCGGCGACGTTCGAGAACTGCGAAAGCTCACGCAGCAGCACGAACGTCGGACGCATGAGCTTGAGCTTGCCCTCGCCCTCATCGGCGAGGATCCCGGTCACCGAGCGCCATTCGCTCGTGTGCGCCTCCGTCGTCTGATGCTTGGCGGCGGCGAGTTCGGGAGCGGCGATCGTATAGAAGTACGTGTCGAAGCGCTTCGGCCGGCCCAAGGGAGTCACCCAGTTCGCCCACGGCGTCAGCCCTGCGGGATCGAGGACCGCGCCGGTCTCCTCCTCGACCTCACGCACAGCGGTGGCGAGCAGAACGCGCCAACCCTCGGCATCCTCGGCGATGGTCGATTTCGACCAGGCGGAGGTGTGCACCTGCGGATCGGGGACGGTGACGGACGGTGCGGTCGTGTGATCGATGGGGTCGACGCGGCCGCCGGGGAAGACGACGACGCCGGCGGCGAAGTCCATCGTCGACACCCGGTGCTGGACGAAGACCTCGAGTCCGTCGTCCCCGTCGCGGAGCATGAGCACGCTGACGGCGGGCCTGATCGGGACCGCCTCGGCGTCGGCGATATCGGGACCGCGGCTCGCGCTGTCGGCGGTATCCGAACGGTCGGAGCCCTCGGGGTTGATGTCTCGAATCACGTTCAGCACCTTCGCTCTCAGCAATTGATGTCTTCATCCAGTATGCCCGGGAGGCGACGAGCAGCGGTCGGCGGGGTGGGTCGAGTGCGTTCGGGACCGAGCGGGCGACGGGCGGAGGGGTGGGCCGAGTGCGCAGGTGACGGGCAGGATACGATGGGTGACAATCTGACATCCTCCATCGGAGGCCGATAACCCAACCGGTGACGAACAGGGCGGGCTGAACGGGCAATTTATGAGCAGTTTCGGGATCTATCCGTTCTTCACGATCAACCAGGCTTGGCCGAACTGGGTGATCATCATCCTGCTGCTGGTCGATCTGATCATCCGCATCATCGCGCTCGGCTGGATTCCGCACAATCGCAGGCCGTCGGTCGCGCTCGGCTGGCTGCTCGCGATCTTCCTCATCCCCTATGTGGGCATTGCGGCCTTCCTGCTGCTGGGTTCGGCGAAGCTGCCGAAGCGGCGGCGGGACAAGCAGTCGAAGATGAATCACCTCTTCCGCGATCAGATCCGCCACCAGGCGATCGTCGGGCGCCAAGACCATATGCCCGAACCCCTGAGCACTGCCGCGCAGCTCAACTTCGACCTCGGTGCCCTGCCGATGACGCACGGCAACTCCTTCGACCTCCACGTCGACAACCACGCCTGCATGGAGGCGATGGCCGATGCCGTCGACCGAGCACAGCGGTTCGTCCACTTCGAGTTCTACATCGTCGCCATCGATGACACGACGAGGCGGCTGCTCGAATCGCTCTTGGCCGCGCATCAACGCGGGGTGAGTGTGCGGGTGCTCATCGACCACGTGGGATCGCTGGGCTACCCGGGGTATTCGGAGCTCGTGAAGAAGCTCGACCGGTCGGGCATCAGCTGGCGCCGTGCCCTGCCGATCCGCCCCTGGAAGGGCGAATACCAGCGTCCCGATTTGCGCAATCACCGCAAGATCCTCGTGGTCGACGGGAAGGTCGCGTTCACCGGTTCGCAGAACATCATCGACCGCACCTACAACAAGGCCCGCAACCGCAGGAAGGGCTTTCAGTGGAAGGACCTGTCTGTGGAATGTCGTGGGCCGGTCGTCGAAGAGCTCGATGCCGTGTTCATCACCGACTGGTATTCGGAGACCGACGAGATCCTCGACGAACCCGACAGCTTCGAACTCGAAGCTCCTGAATTCGGCGGTATCCAGGCGCAGGTCGTGCCTTCGGGTCCGGGTTTCGAAGACGAGAACAATCTGCGGCTGTTCAACCACCTCATCTACAACGCCAACCGCCGCGTCGTCGTCTGCTCACCGTATTTCGTGCCCGACGAATCACTGCTGCACGCACTGACCACGGAGGCGAGATCCGGGGTCGATGTGCGTCTCTACGTCGGTGAGACGAGCGACCACTGGCTGACCCATAAAGCGCAGCAGTCCTACTATGACGAGCTGGTGCGGGCTGGGGTGCGGATCTTCATGTACCACGCACCGACGGTGCTGCACTCGAAGTTCCTTATGATCGACGACGAGGTCTCGATCATCGGCTCGTCGAATATGGACGAACGGTCCTTCGCGATGAACCTCGAGGTCACGCTCTTCGTCGTCAATAAGGAATTCACCCAGCGCATGTACGACCTCGAAGCCGACCGCTATGCACCGAACTCCGTCGAGCTCAATGCCGAGGAATGGCAGTCGCGACCGCTGCTGAAGAAGTATCTGGAGAACGTGGCCCGCCTGACGAGCTCACTGCTGTAGGCGCGGAGAGGTCGCTGCCGGCGGAATCCGCTAACGGCACAGAAAAAGGTGAACAGCCCAGTTTCAAACATGGGCTGTTCACCTTTCGCTGGGCTGTTGCCGACTGCCTCAGCCGGCCTGCCGACGCTCAGTCGTCGTCGGCGACTCCGGCCGGACCTTCGTCGTCGAGGTGACGCTCGGGATCGGTGATCGAATCCTGGGCCTTCGGCGACGGTTTGTGCTTAGACGTGGTGTTCGACTTCGCTGTGTCCTGCGCGGCCGTGGTGTTCTTCGCGGTCGCGTCTGCCTTCGCGGCAGTCGAATCCTCGTCACCATCGAACTCTGAGACGGGAGTGTTCGTGGCTGCGGCGGCATTGACCTTGTCGGCCGCGGTCTGCACGGCATCGGCGACGGCCGGCGACTTCTCGCGGATCGATTGGTTGGCCTTCTCGACGGTGTCCTGAACTCGCGGGTCGGTCCACAGTTCCTGAGCCTGGGCCTTCAGCCGTTCGTAGCTCTGACGCCCGGTGCGTGCACCCAGAATGAACCCGACTCCGAGACCGGCCAGGAGAATCAATCTCTTCTTCATGGTCTTGCTCCTCTTCGCAACTCGACGTCACCGTATTCGGTTCTGCTGTGCGACACAGGTCCGGGCAACGATGTGGCAGCGCACGGGGACTGTGCCCTTGAGATCCACCTTATACCGAGTCGGGCCCGTGCGGGTATGGGTTCACCCGCGTCGTCATCGCGGAATCTTCACAGCCGTCGGGTCGAGACTCGGTGCTTGCGATCGTCCGCCGTTCGGCACGTGGCGCTAGCGAGCCCCGCTGCTCAACTCAGCCGAGACTCGGCTGCTGCTGGGTGATGCAGTGGATCCCGCCGCCGCGAGCGAAGAGTTCGCGTGCATCGACTCCGACGACCTTCCGGCCCGGGTAGACGCGTTCGAGCACGGCGGCCGCCTCGGCGTCCATCGGATCATCGAAGGTGCAGGCGATGACGCCGCCGTTGGTGACGAGGTGATTGACATACGAGTAGTCGACCCACCCCTCCTCGTCGCGCAGCACTTCGGGAGCCGGGATCGGCACCACTTCGAAGGGGGTGCCGTCGGCGGTGGTCTCGGCCGCGAACTGCTCCTTGAGTGCGCGACTGAATTCGAAGTCGGGATGGTCGGGATTGCGCTGATCATGGACGAGGACGACCCCGGGGCTGGGCATCGCGGCCACAATGTCGACATGTCCCCGCGTGCCGAAGGTCTGATTGTCCCGGTGGAGTCCGCGGTCGAGCCAGATGACCTTCTTCGCCCCGATCGTGCGTGCGAACTCGGCTTCCACATCGGCTTCGGTCAGGCCAGGATTGCGGCCGGGATCGAGCTGGACGCTGCGCGTTGCGAGCACCGTGCCCATACCGTCGACGTGGAATCCGCCGCCTTCGTTGCGCAGATCCGAGGACATCAGGGGAGCCCCAGCGAGGTCCGCGACGAATCGTCCGATGAGCTCATCGTGATCCCACGTCGCCCATGCCTGCGCGCCCCATCCGTTGAACACCCAGTCCACCGCGTGCAGCGCTCCCGCGTCGTCGATGACGAAGCTCGGCCCGATATCGCGCATCCACGCATCGTCGAGCTCGGCATTGACGACGGTGATCTCATGATTGATGCCCTCGCCGAGGTGGGCCCGCGCGTGCTCTGTCTGTGCCTCGGTCACTACGACCGTTACAGGGGTGAATTCGCTGGTGGCACGGGCAACGGCGGCCCAGGTGGCGCGTGCGGCCTCGGCCGCCGACTCCGTATCGCCGAGGGCGTAGCCGGAGGACGGGAACGCCATCCAGACTCGGTCCTGGGCGGCGGTCTCCGCCGGCATGTGCAACGTCATCGTTCGTCCCTTCGCTTGGCCAGTCGCTGAGCCCGAGTGTAGCCAGAATCTCGCCGAGGCGGTCGACGGATTTCGCAGGTCCGTTCCCTGGGTCCGCGCACCGGACGGTTCGGGAGAGTCCACGTAGTCAGCCCGGGCGATGAGCGCTCATAAGAGTCCGTATAGTCTGGCAGGGAGTCACAGAGCTGGCCGGGGCACCGCACACCGGACCCGGAGCCAGCATTCGATCGCGTGCCGAAGGAGGCAGGAAGTGGAAGACCAGGATCTGGAGGAGATGTTCGGCAGGCGGGGGACGGGGCCGCTGGCCGGAACCATCGTGGCCGACTTCTCTCGAGTCCTCGCCGGACCCTACGCGACGATGATGCTTGCGGATCTCGGTGCCACCGTCATCAAGGTCGAGGGGAAGACCGGGGACGATACACGTCACTGGGCGCCGCCTCGGCGAGGGGACGACGCGACGTATTTCCTCACGGCGAATCGGAACAAGCACTCCGTCGTCCTCGACTTCAAGGACTCCGACGACCTCGCCTTCGCTCAGCGGCTCGCCGCGCGTGCCGACGTGCTCGTCGAGAACTTCAAGGCCGGGGGACTGGCGAAGTACGGCCTCGACTATGAGACGGTCAGCGCGGGCAATCCCGGAATCGTCTACGCGTCGGTGACGGGGTTCGGTCGGGGCAACTCGCAGCCGGGCTACGATCTGCTCATCCAGGGCCTGTCCGGATTCATGTCGGTCACCGGCTCCGAGGAATCGGGCCCGGTCAAGGCCGGTGTCGCCGTCGTCGACGTGATCACGGGTCTGCACACGGCGGTGGGCATCCTCGGTGCGCTCACCCATCGGAAGGACACCGGTGTCGGTCAGCTGGTGGAGACCAACCTGCTGTCCTCGGCTCTGTCCGGACTGGCGAATCAGACCTCGGCGTATGTGGCCGGCGGCGTGACTCCGCAGGCAATGGGCAACAAGCACCCGAGTCTCTACCCTTACCAGCCGATGCCCACCGCCGAGGGGCAGATCATCATCGCGTGCGGCAACGACAAACAGTTCGCCCGACTTGCCGAGGTGCTCGGCCATCCCGAATGGGCTGCCGATGAACGGTTCGCGAACTTCGCCGACCGCAACGTCAACCGCGACGACCTCGAACCCGAACTCATCGCCGCGCTGAGTGAGAAGACGAACCAGGACTGGTTCGACATCCTCACCGAGGCGGGGCTGCCGTGCGCGCCGATCAACTCGATCGCCCAAGGTGTGGACCTGGCATCGTCGCTGGGACTCGAGCCCGTCGCCGAGGCGGGGTCCGGCGATCGCGTCATCCCCACAGTCCGCAACCCGATCCGACTGTCCGAGACTCCGCCCAGCTACGAACTGGCCCCGCCGACGCTCGGTGATTCCACCGAAGCGGTCAAGGCGTGGCTTCGGGCGTCCAGGTAGACCTCGGCCGAGTTCGACGTCGACTGTGTGCCGCGAATCGGCAAGTCATCGTGTGCGCTGTGACCGCGAATGATTCTGTCGTTGCCCGGGCGGGCAGTGGGACAGCTGAAGTACGCTATTGACTGTGTGTTGTCACCGAGGGAACCGCCGCGCCAGCAATGAGGCGCGGGACCAGCGGTGACGACTGTCGTACTCCCAAGAGAAATCCGGAACCGAGATGGACAATGAGCCGACCGAGGTCACACCTCGGAGACGTTCGGCGGTGAAACGGACCCTGATGGTCGTCGCCATGGCGATCACGGGCTTCCATATCTTCGCCAGCTTCCTGTGGATCGCCCCTGCGTCGACGATGCGGGAGGTGATTCCCGGTGACCTGCTCTCCAAGTACATGATCCCGCTGTGGGGGCAGTCGTGGAGCGTGTTCGCCCCCGAACCGATCAATGGCGACTACTACTTCGACGTGCGCGCGGTGATCAAGACCGACAGCGGCGAAGAGATCACCCAGTGGGTCCGGGCCACCGATGTCGAGCTCGACCACTCGACCTACAAGCTCTTCCCGCCGCGGTCGGCGGGACTGGGTGTCGGAGTGGCCTCGGACATCAAGGGGTCCTGGGAAGAGCTGCCCGACGATCAGAAGGCGATCGTCAAACTCGACTACTTCAAGGGCGATGATTCCGTCGACAGGCTGGAGACGAAGCTCAAGGAGTACGACGACCCGCAGAATGCGATTCCGGAGTACCTGGAGAGCGAACACCTGGCCACCGCGTATGCGACGCAGGTGGCGAAGGCCATCTGGGGCGACGACGTCCAGCGCGTCCAATACCAGGCCGCCCGTCAGAACGTCGTGCCCTTCGCCGAACGCAATGACAAAGACGCGAAGCGTCCGAACATCCAGCCCGTCCCCGTGGGGTGGCGCGCACTCGTCGTCGAAGAACATCAGTCTCAGGAGGAGTTCACGAAGTACTTCTGCGCCTCCGACGAAGTGAGGTGCGTCGGTGAACAGTGACGATACGACCCGCAAGGACGGGGACGACCGCAATGGTGAGGTCACGGACCACCGGACCGGCGCGGCCTCCTCGGCGGAGGAATCCGCACCCGAATTCGGCTCGTCCCGGTGACGACCCTCGTGCGGACGAAGCTCGCGCAGGGGTGGAACTGGCTCGAGGAGATGCTCACCGGCCGGTACCACGCGACGTACGGGCTGGCGGTGACGCGGATCCTCATCGGGTTGACCGGTCTCGGCCTCATCCTCACGAACTTCAACGCGCGGCACTACACCTTCGGTGTGGGATCGGCGTGGAATGGGGAGATCGCCGAACCCAAGAGCGACTTCCCGAACATCTGGCTCTTCTCCCTCTTCCATCGGGCGGTGACGACGCCGCCGCTGTTCACGGCGATGATGATCGGCCTTGCGCTGCTGGCGGTCGTCATCATCCTCGGGTGGCGCACTCGGATCATCCTGCCGATCTATCTCGTGCTGTGGGTGAGCTTCATCGAGCTCAACGACGGAGCCGGCGACCAGGGGGACAACGCCTACCGGATGTTCATGATCGCCCTGCTCTTCGCCGATACGACCCGTCGCTGGTCGCTTGACGCGAGGCGGCGGGCGCGGAATCCGGAGTTCCCTGACAACGACGGCGGGCAGTGGCGCTGGGCGCTCATCATGGCCAACAATCTTGCGATCGTCGTGCTCGCATTCCAGGTGTGCGCGATCTACATGTCCGGCGGTCTGTACAAAGCCGGTGGCGAAGCCTGGCAGCACGGATTCGCCGTGTACAACCCGCTGCACACTCAGCAGTTCGGCACATGGCCGGTGCTGTCGGACCTGATGACGGCGTGGGGACCGATGGTCGTGGCGATCTCGTGGGGATCGATCCTCTTCCAGTGCGCTTTCCCGTTCATGCTCTTCAACCGCTACACCCGCATCATCGCGCTGCTGGGCATCCTGTCCTTCCACCTCGGCATCGCGCTGCTCATGGGCCTGCCGTGGTTCTCGCTGACGATGATCGCCGTCGATGCGATCTTCATCCGCGACCGTTCGTTCGCGAAGGTCAGCGCCTACCTGCGGCATTGGTGGGCATCATCGGCGCCGCGGTCGACCGGCGTGGCCGCGGGCGGTTCCGCTGGTGGCGGCTCGGGTGCTGCCAAGGGCGGGTCTGCGAAGACTCGTACGCGGTCGTCCGCAGGCTCTCGCGGCAAGTAACCGTCGCGCATAGCGCTCAGCAACCGGCAGTTGCTGAAATGGGACACCCTGCTCTGAAATGCTCACCGAAGAGAGTGAGCATTTCAGAGCAGGGTGTCCCATTTCTGTGCTATGCCGCGCTGCGGTCAGCGAAACAGCCCAGTTTGAGTTGAATAGCCCATGTTCAAACAGGTGCTATTCAACTCAAACTGGGCTGAATCCGCGCAGCACGCCCCGGCGGTGAGGCTTACCGCTTGGGTCGCAGCTCCAGGCCGGTGGCCTCCGGGTCCTCGGGCAGGTCGACGACCACGGTATCTCCGTCGACGATGTCGCCGGCGAGCAGGGCGCGGGCCAGCTTGTCGCCGATCTCGCGCTGGACCAGCCTGCGCAGCGGCCGGGCACCGAACGCCGGATCGTAGCCTTCGAGGGCCAACCAGTCCTCGGCACCCTGAGTGACCTCGAGCGAGATCCGGCGGTCGGAAAGCCTGCGCGACATGTGGGAGATCTGCAGATCGACGATCGACGCGAGCTCGGTCTGGCTGAGTGCGTCGAAGAGCACGATGTCGTCGAGCCGGTTGAGGAACTCGGGCTTGAACGTCGAATGCACGACATCGAGCACCTTGGACCTCTGCTCCTCGGTCGACAGGTTCGTGTCGACGAGGAACTGCGAACCGAGGTTCGAAGTCAGGATCAGGATGGTGTTCCTGAAATCGACCGTACGGCCCTGACCATCGGTGAGGCGGCCGTCATCGAGGACCTGCAGCAGGATGTCGAACACGGACGGGTGCGCCTTCTCCACTTCGTCGAGCAGGACGACGGAGTACGGACGACGGCGGACCGCCTCGGTGAGTTGGCCGCCCTCGTCGTATCCGACGTAGCCCGGAGGGGCACCGACGAGGCGGGACACGGTGTGCTTCTCACCGTATTCGCTCATATCGATCCTGATCAGGGCCTTCTCGTCGTCGAAGAGGAAGTCCGCAAGCGACTTCGCCAGCTCCGTCTTGCCGACGCCCGTCGGTCCGAGGAACAGGAACGAACCGGTCGGACGATCCGGGTCGGCCACGCCGGCCCGCGAACGGCGAATGGCATCGGAGACCGCGGCGACGGCGCTCTTCTGCCCGATGAGACGTTCACCGAGGATGCCCTCCGCGCCGAGCAGCTTCTCGACCTCGCCCTGGACGAGGCGTCCGGCGGGGATGCCCGTCCACGAGGAGACCACCTCGGCGATATCGCTGCTCGAGACCTTGTCCGAGACCATCGGATCCGAGGTCTGACCGGCGTCGGCCTGAGCCTCTGCTGCTTCGGCCTCGGCGATCTCCTTCTGCACGGCGGGGATCTCGCCGTAGAGCAGACGGGATGCGGTCTCGAGGTCCGTGTCGCGCTGAGCCTTCTCGGCGGCCGAACGCAGCTCGTCGAGCTTCGTCTTCAGCTCACCGACCCGGTTGAGGCCGGCACGCTGGGACTCCCAGGTCGCCTCGAGCCCGCGCAGCTCCTCCTCCTTGTCGGCGAGATCGGCACGCAGGGCGCTCAACCGCTCGATCGACGCGGAGTCGGTCTCCTTCGCCAGCGCCATGTCCTCCATCTTCAGACGGTCGACGGCACGGCGGAGCTCATCGATCTCGACCGGAGCCGAATCGATCTCCATCCGCAGGCGGGAAGCCGCCTCGTCGACGAGGTCGATGGCCTTGTCCGGCAGCTGTCGGCCGGTGATGTACCGGTTCGACATCGTCGCGGCAGCGACCAGGGCACCGTCGTTGATGGTGACCTTGTGGTGGGCTTCGTAGCGCTCCTTGAGCCCGCGCAGGATCGCGATCGTGTCCTCGACGCTGGGCTCGCCGACGAACACCTGCTGGAACCGCCGCTCCAGGGCAGGGTCCTTCTCGATGTTCTCGCGGTACTCGTCCAGCGTGGTGGCGCCGATCATCCGCAGCTCACCGCGGGCGAGCATCGGCTTGAGCATATTGCCCGCGTCCATCGAGGAGTCCCCGCCGGCACCGGCACCGACGATCGTGTGGAGCTCGTCGATGAAGGTGATGATCCGGCCGTCGGCGTTCTTGATCTCCTCGAGCACGGCCTTGAACCGCTCCTCGAACTCGCCGCGGTACTTCGCACCGGCGACCATGGCGGACAGGTCGAGGCTGATGAGCGTCTTGTCGCGCAGCGACTCGGGCACGTCACCAGCCACGATCCGCTGGGCCAGGCCTTCGACGACGGAGGTCTTGCCGACGCCGGGCTCACCGATGAGGACGGGGTTGTTCTTCGTCCTGCGGGAGAGCACCTGCACAACGCGGCGCACTTCCTTATCGCGACCGATCACCGGATCGAGCTTGCCCTCACGGGCGACGGCGGTGAGATCGATGCCGAACTTCTCCAGCGACTGCATCGTCTCCTCTGGGTTCTCCGAGGTGACCTTCTTCCCGGCGCGCAGTTCGGGCAGAGCCGCGAGCAGCGCGTCCCGGTTCGCCCCATTCGCACGCAGCGCCTCACCGGCGCCGTCCTGGCCGGCCGCGGCGGCCAGCAGCAGGTGCTCGGTGGAGACGAACTGATCGCCGAGAGCGGTCATCTCCTCCTGCGCCAGATTCATCATCTCCAGCCCGGCCCGGGACAGTCCGGGCTGGCTGACGGTGGAACCGCTGACGGTGGGGAATCTGCTGATCACGGATTCGATGGACCGCAGCACCGTCTGGGGGTCGGCACCGACCTTCGTCAGCAGGGTGGCGGCCAGCGAATCGGGCTGGCCGAGCAGGGCTGCGACGAGGTGGGCCGGTTCTATCTGGTTGTTCTTCCGGGCGACGACATCGTTGACGGCGGTCTGCAGCGCCTCCCGGGATTTCGTTGTCATCTGTGCGTCCATGCGCATCTCCTTCATGAAATTCTGTGCTGATTACAGCTCTCGAAAGGATCAACACCAACAAAGTTGAGTCTATTCCACTCAACCCTGGATTTCGAAGGGAAAATTCGCCGAGGCGACCGACCCGGAATCGCCCGAGCGGTACCCCGCCAGCCCCGCCCAGTTCTCACCGAAACCTCGCCCGCCTGAAACCTCGCCCGTCCCTACCTCGTGATGACCGACTGGAGGTCGAAGCGGTGGAGCACGCGGTCGGCGATCTCCGGATCGGTGCCGCGTTCGCGCCGGGCCTTGAGCACCTCGGCGCGCGCGGACTGCATGGCCTTCTTCTGCACGGCCAGCACCTGCTCCCGGTGTTCCTTGAACGCCATCGCCTGCTCCGAGCTCGCCTGGTCATCGGTGGTTCCGCTGAGCTGATCGTGCAGGACTTTGAACCTCGCCCGCAGGGGTTCGATGACGTCGTCGGGCAGACTGTCATCGTTCTTGATCTCGCGCATCGCAGCCTTGTAGGCACGCAGAGCGATGTCCCTGGTCGCCTGATGTTCCTTCTCCGCCTCGTCGTCGATGCCGAGGAGAGCGACGACGGTCGGAAAGCTCAGGCCCGCCAGCACCAGAGTGAGCAGCAGGACCACCGCGGCCGCGACGACGACATAGGACCGGCCGGGGAACGGAGCACCGGAACTCGTCGTGGCCGGGATCGACAGCGCCAAGGCGACCGTGGCGAGGCCGCGCATCCCGCCCCAGGTCATCAGCGTGGCGTCGCGGACGCTCAAAGGCGCGGCATCCGGATCCTCCCCGCGTCTCTTGCGTTCGATGACAGTGCCGAGCACCAGCCAGACGAAACGGACGGCGACGACCACGACGGCGATGAGGACACCGACGAGGATCGCTCGCCCGAGGTCGGCGTGTTCGGATTCGACGATGAGACGCAGATCGAGGCCGATGAGTCCGAAGGCGATACCGGTGATGAGCATCTCGAGGACCTGCCACGTCGAGTTCTGCGTCACCCGCTCCGCGGAGTTCCCCTCGACATCGCGGCGCCGCACTTCGAGAGCGGCCACGACGACGGCGATGACCCCGCTGGCGTGGAAGTGCTCGGCCACGAGGTAGACGCCGAAGGGCAGGACGAGCATGAGGGAGGACCGAGCGATCGTGTGATCGATCTTCTCCATCACCCACCAGGCGGCGAATGACAGCACCAGGCCGACGATGATCGCCACGACGGCGGAGACGACGAACGACACGGCCAGGTCTGCGTAGTCCACCTCGGTGCCGGCCAATACCGCGGCCATCGCGGTCTGGAAGATGACCAGGGAGGCGGCATCGTTGAACAGGCCTTCGCTCTGCAGGGTCGACATGATGCGGCGGGGGATCGACACGGTGCTGGCCACGGCTTCGACAGCGACCGGGTCGGGTGGGGCGAGCATGGCGCCGAGCGCGATGGCCGCGGCGATGGTGATTCCGGGGATGAGGAAGACAGCGGACCCGGCGACGGCGGCCACGGTGACACCGACCAGGGCCACGGACATGCCGAGGATCGTGCGCCACCGGATCGCGAACAGCGCCCACGATGTCTTCTGTGCGGCGGCGAAGAGCAGGGGCGGCAGGAAGAGAGGGAGGACGAGCTCCGGATCGATGGCCACCTCGGCGAAGGTGGGGATGAACGCACCGGCGATGCCGATGAGGACCATGAGTGCCGGCCACGGAAGCTTGAGCTTCTGCCCCAATCCGACCACCACCGAGGTGGCGGCTCCGAATCCGATGATCATCAGCAGTGTGGTCATGCCAGTCCCTCCGAACCACTCCCACCGGGGCGGATATGTCCGGAGGCGGGTGGAAAATGTCGGCGCAGATTCCGCGCCGGGCCCGGTGACCTTTGGCAGAATGAGGCTATGTCGGAATCAATTGTATTCGCGCAGCTCGACGACGGAGTCGCGTCCGTGACGATCAACCGGTCGTCCACGCGCAACGCACTGTCGCTGACGGTCATGGAAGACCTCATCGACACCCTCACCGAGGTGGCCGACCGCACCGATGTGCGCGCGGTCATCCTCATCACCGCCGGTCCTGTCTTCAGCTCCGGTCATGACCTCACCGAGATCCGCGGGGCGGATCTGGAGACGCAGCAGACCACGTTCGACGCCTGTGCCCGACTGATGCAGCTCATCCAGACCATCCCGCAGCCGGTCATCGCGCAGGTGCAGGGTGTGGCCACGGCGGCCGGCTGCCAGCTGGTGGCGACCTGCGATCTGGCCGTTGCCGCCGAGTCCGCCAGATTCGCAACTCCGGGAGTGAAGATCGGTCTGTTCTGTTCGACTCCGATGGTGGCGCTCTCCCGTGCGGTGCCGGAGAAGCAGGCGATGCGGATGCTGCTGACCGGTGATTTCGTGACCGCCGAGGATGCGCTGAAGTTCGGTCTCGTCTCCGACGTCGTCGCCGACGCCGACCTCGAGTCCGCCACCTTGGAATTGGCTCTCAAAGTTGCGTCCGCCTCGTCGGCTACAGTTGCCGTAGGAAAGGCCGCGTTCTACGAACAGCGGGAACTGCCTGTGGCTGATGCCTATGCGCGGATGTCGCAGGTGATGGCGGACAACGCCGTCGCGGCCGATGCGCAGGAGGGGATCGACGCCTTCCTGACGAAAAGGGAGCCGCAGTGGCAGCACCGTCGCTGAGGCGGCGGTTGTGAAGATGAGAAAGGGAACGTCGTGGCGGTGATAGTGACCGGAGCCAGCGGCTTCATCGGTGGTGCCATTGCACGGGCACTCGCCGAAAGGGACGAAACGGTCTACGCGCTGTGCCGGCGAGATCCCGAGATCCCCGGGGTGAACTTCCAGCACTGGGACATCACCGAACCTGCCTCCGCGTCGGTGACCTCGTTGGCCAAGAATGTGACCGCGGTCTTCCACTGTGCCGGAATCGCCTCCGTCAGCGCCGATGACGACGCTCTCTATGACGTGAAGGTGACGGGCACGCGCAATGTCCTCGACGCCTTCCCGACGGCTCGCATCGTCCATGTGTCCTCGACGACGGTGTACTCCGAGTCCGAACCCCACGCAGAGCTGTGGGAGGAGGCCGGGCCGAAGGACCCCAACGACTTCGACGACGCGTACTCTCGCACCCATGCTCTCGCCGAGCAGCTCGTCATGAGGCTCCGTCCCGATGCTGCGATCCTGCGTCCTGCGGCTGTCTACGGTCCGGGGGAGACGATGCTCATGCCGTTCCTGTCGCGGATGTCGAAGAAGGGTGTGCTGCGGCTGCCCGGCGGCGGACGACAGAAGATCACCCTGACGCATGTCGGCAATGTGGTGCGGGCAGCGCTCGCCTGCCTCGACGTGCCTTCGGCGGCGGGTCCCTTCAATATCGGTGACCCGATTCCGTACCGGCTCAAAGAGGCTGTGGTCACTCATTTTGCTCGGATGGGCTATGACCAGGTCGTCATCGAGGGTGTCGCGAAGGACAAGGCGCTGGTGTCGGCGAAGCTGGGACTCAAGATCAAGGGCGTGTTCAAGCGCGGGGACCGAGCGAAGCTCTTCCTCGTCAGATACCTGCAGTCGGATCGGACGTACAACCTGTCCCGGCAGCAGCGGGTGCTCGGCATCTCGACCACCCAACACCTCATCCCGTCCCGCCTGCAGTAGGGCGGCTGGGAACGGACCGCCTGCGCTCACCGCTTCAGACCGTGCTGGGCGGCGACGATCTTCGACAGGAGTTCGCGCGGAAGTGCGCGCTTGAGCAGAAACGGCAGCGGTGCCCTGCTGCCGACGGCGTAGAACTCTCGCGGCCTCGGCGCGACCATCGCATCGACGATCGTGGCGGCGACCTTCTCAGCAGGAATGCCTCCGCGTTCGTTGGCATCGAGATGCTCGAGCATCGTCGTGACGTCGTCCGTATAGGGTGAGCCCTCCTCGAGGTACTTCGTCCGCCGCAGCCCGATTCCCGTGGCGATCGAACCCGGTTCGACGGTGCTCACCCACACACCGAAGGGTGAAAGCTCCTGCCGTGCCGCCGTGGCGAAAGTACGCAGAGCCGCCTTCGCCGCTGAATACGAACTGCGGTGGGCCAAGGGAAAGCTGCCGAGCATCGACCCGACCATGATGATGCGCCCCCGGCGGCGCGCACGCATACTGGGCAGAACGAGCTGGCTCAGCCGAACGGGTCCGAACACGTTGGTGCGGAAGAGTCGCTCTATGGCCTCGGCCGGCAGCTCTTCGAACGGACCCGACTGGCTCTCACCGGCGTTGTTGATGAGCACATCGATGTCGTCGAGCAGGCCGAGATCCTCGAGTTCCTCTGCCAGGGCGTCCGGACCATCCGGGTCGGCCAGATCGAGTCGCAGATACCGGACACCGGGGATCCGCTCGGCAGGTGCGAGGCGGTCGGGGTTGCGGCTGGTCGTCAGTACCGTGCAGCCCTTCGCCGCCAGCGCCTCGGCGAGGGCTCGGCCGATGCCCGAGGTGCCGCCCGTGACAAGGATGGTGAGGTCTGCCTGCGCGGTGGTGGTCATGTGTGTTCTCCGTCGTTGGGTGCGGATGAGGTTTGCGGGTGTCCAGGCGTCGCCTCAAGACTCACCTGCGCCGCCGGCCCGGCCCTGCTTGGCAGCAGCGCGGCCGGCGCGCATGCCGGAGAAGATGCACCCGCCGAGGAAGGTGCCCTCGAGCGCGTTGTAGCCGTGCATTCCGCCGCCGCCGAAACCGGTCACCTCGCCGGCCGCATACAGGCCGGGGATCGGTGTGTTGAAGTCTTCGGCGCCTGGACCACCTGCATTGTCGCCGCCACCGGGCCCGCCGAGTGCAGCCGGGCCGGATCCCGCCAGGACCTGCCCGTCGAGGTTCGTCTCCAGCCCTCCGAGCGTCTTGCGCGAGAGCAGGCTCAGCCGCACCGCGATGAGCGGTCCGTGCGCGGGGTCGAGGATCTTGTGCGGCTTGACCGCGCGCACGATCTTGTCGCCCAGATAGGACCGCGCATTGTGGATGGCTTGGACCTGCGCATCTTTGGAGAAGCCGTGCTCGGTCTGCCGGTCCCGCTGCCGGATCTGCTCCACGATGTGGTCATGATCGATGACCGGTCCCCGGGAGCGTTCGTTCATTCCCGCGACCAGTTCCTCGGTGGTTTCGGCCACGACGAAGTCGGAGCCGTACTTCTTGAAGGCCTCGATCGGTCCCGGGGCATCGGAGGAGCGCACCCGATCGAGCGTGATCCGAATGTCCTTCTCCGTGAGGTCCGGGTTCTGCTCCGAACCGGAGAGCGCGAATTCCTTGCGGATGATCGACTCGTTGAGCACGAACCACGAATAGTCGTGTCCGGTGTCCAGGATCGTGCGCATCGTCCGATTCGTATCGGAACCGGGGTAGTTCGGGGCCGGGAAGCGGTTGCCCTCGGCGTCGAACCACAGCGACGACGGTCCCGGAATGATGCGGATCCCGTGCCCCGGCCAGATCGGATTCCAGTTCTCGATGCCCTCCGTATATGCCCAGATGCGGTCCCGGTTGATGAGGCTGGCTCCGGCATCCTCGGCGATCTGCAGCATCCGCCCGTCCACGTGCGCGGGGACTCCGGCGAGCATCGTATCCGGGAACTCGCCGAGGCGGTCGGTCGGCCAGTATTTCCTCATCAGCTCGAAATTGTGTCCGATGCCGCCGGTGGTGACGATGACGGCGGGAGCGCGGAGGTCGAAGTCCGCGACTTCCTCCCGGTTCGACTCGACTCCGCGGGCCGTGTGGCTGAGGGCCAGTGTGCGTCCGCGGACCCCGACGACGGCACCACCCTCGGTGATAAGTTCGTCGACGCGGTGCCGGAAGGCGAACTTGACGAGTCCGGCGGCCTCCGCGGATTCGACGGGTTCGCGGAAGACCCGGACCACCTCGGGGCCGGTGCCCCAGGTCAGGTGGAAGCGGGGGACGGAATTGCCGTGCTCGCCGGCCCCGGAGCCGCCGCGTTCGGCCCAGCCGACGATCGGCGTCAGCTTCAGTCCGAGGTCACGCAGGTACTCGCGCTTCTCGCCGGCCGCGAACTCGAGGTAGGCCTCCGCCCACTTCCTGGGCCAATGGTCCTCGTCTCGGTCGAAGCCCGCCGAGGTGGCCCAGTCATCCTTGGCGAGCTCGAGCGAATCGTGGATGCGCAGCCGCCGCTGTTCCGGGGAGTCGATGAGGAAGAGTCCGCCGAGCGACCAGAAAGCCTGTCCGCCGAGGTTCGTGCGGTTCTCCTGGTCGAGGATGAGCACCCGCTTGCCGGCTTGGGTGAGTTCGTGGGCGGCGACGAGCCCGGCGAGTCCGGCTCCGACGATGATCGCGTCGGGGGAGGGGCGGCCCCTGTTTGCGGGTGTGCTGCCGAAAGAACTCATCGTCGACTCCTCTGTCGCATTCGTCGGCGGTTGAACCGACGTTAAGTGTGCGCAGATTGCCCGAAACAGACCAGTTTCCGGCAATCTGCGCACACTTACCTACCAGTAGGTTTCAGTATTGCAGATTCGGCGGCGAGCTGGGAGCGAACTGGGACGAATTCAGCCTTCCAGAGTCCTCTCCAGCCAGTCGGCGGCCGCGGCGAAGGACTCGTCCGTCGTCGTCGGGTCGATCGGCACCACGGCTCCGTCGGAACTCGGGTAGCTGCCGAGGAAGTGCAGTGTGAGAGCCGCCCGGTGAACGCCCTGCAGAGCCTCGGCCATCCGTGCCTCATAGATGTGTCCGAGCAGGTCGATGGAGAACTGGTAGAGGCCCAGCCCGTCACCGGTCGGACGGGATTCGATGCGGGACATATTGATCCCGCGGCTGGAGAACTGTTCGAGCAGTTCGAGCAGCGAACCCGCACGGTCCGAACGCAGCGCCGCGACGATGGTCGTCTTATCGGCCCCGGTCGGAGCGGGCAGAGGACCCGGTCGTGTGACCACGACGAATCGGGTGACGGCATCCTTGCGGTCGCCGATGTCCTCGGCGACGACTTCGAGTCCATACCGCTGCGCGGCCAGAGCCGGGCAGACCGCGGCCATATGGTCGCCGGCGTCATTGGCCAGATCCCTGGCGGCCGCGGCAGTCGAGGACGTCGGCAGGTAGACGGCTTCGGGGAAGTGCTCGTTCATGAACGCGCGCACCTGTGCCTCGCCGTGCGGGTGGGAGCCGAAGGAGGAGATCTCCTCCTTGGTGGTGCCGGGCTTGACGGCGAGGACGAAGCGGACGGGCACGACCACCTCGGCGATGATCTGCAGGCGTCCGTTCTCCGTCAGCGCATCGATCGTGGCCGGCACTCCGCCTTCGAGGGAGTTCTCGATCGGCACGACCGCGGCATCGCAGTCGCCCTCGAGCACCGAATCGAGTGCCGAGGGCGCATTGCGCATCGGGTGCGTCGAGGCGTCGGCACGCAGGTTCCGGGAGTCGAGGAAGCTGAGCAGGGCCGCCTCGGTGAAGGTGGCCTCGGGGCCGAGATACGCGAAACGGTTGAGGCTCACTTGCCGGTCTCCTTGTGGTTATCGCCATTCCGCTTCGCGCGGAGGCGGCGCACGAGGATGGCGCGGGCGACATCGCGGTACTGGGCGGCGCGGTGCAGCTGCGCTTTCAGATTGCGACCGGTGACGCGGTGGTGGAGGTCGCACTCGACCTCTTCGACGCGCAGTCCGGCGTTGACGACGTCGATGGTCATGGCCGCCTCGACGCCCCATCCGGCGGCGAACGGCAGGGCCGCGTCGAAGGCCTCCCGCGACAGGCAGCGCATTCCCGACAGGGGTTGGGTGGCGTCGAACTCGGAGAGCTCGGCGATCCCTTTCTTCGCCAATCCGACGACGAAGCCGAAGCCGCCGCCCTTGCGCTTCTGGGCGGGCAGGATCGCGATCGTCATATCGGCTTCCCCTGCGAGCACCGGGGCGGCCAGGGGAGCGGTATTGATCGCGGAGTCCTCGAGGTCGCCGTCGATGAACAGCAGCGCACGGTGGTGCGGATCGGCACCCGGATCGGCGTCGGAGATCTCCCGATTGCGCAGAGCGAACGCCCCGGTCATCATTGCCGCGGCCTTGCCCTTGTTCTTCGGGTGGGTGATCACCTCGGCGCCGGCCCGGCGGGCCAGAACCCCCGTGTCGTCAGACGATCCGTCGTCGACGACGAGGACGATGTCGACCCCGGGGATCTGCTTGGCCGCAGTGACGGTGGCAGCGATCCGCGCGGATTCGTCCATCGCGGGGATGATGGCAGCGACCGCCTCGGGGGCAGGGTGCGGCTGTGCGCTCATATCGGTTCTCCTGTCCGTCACCGGCACCGAGGCGGGGCGCCGTTCCCGGGTCCCGCCTCGGTGATGGGGCGACGGATATCAGTGGATGGTCAGCTGGCGGGACACGATGCCCGAGCGGACGCGGCGGGCCTCGGTGCTCATCGACTCGGTCGTGTTCAGAGCTTCGTCGAGGCGCTTGCCGAAGGCGGCGATGGGCTCTTCGACGTCGTCGACCTGAGTGCCGAACTCGAGTTCCCAGACGGGGACGATGATGCCGTGGGCGCGGAAGTAGCCGAGGAAGGTGCCGATTCCGCCGAGGTCGTTGGCGTTCTCGGCCTGCAGGCGGGCCATCGCGTCGACGACGCGGTCCTCACCCTCGGGGCGAGCCCAGCGGACGTAGGTGCGGCCGGACATCTCGGTCCAGTAGGCGGAGTCGACGGAGGCGAGCTTCTCCGTCGGGGCCACGGAGTCGTTGGCCTGCTGGAGGGCGGCGGCGACGTCGGGGTCGCTCTCCGCCTCGGGCAGGGCCCAGTAGTCGAAGTTCTCGAGCACGCGGACGTCGAACGGATGAGAGGTGTCGAGGATGTCCTGCAGGCGCGGGCCCTCGCCGGGTTCGGTCGTGGCTTCGATGGAGGTGCCGGGTTCGGCATCGACGGCGGCCAGCAGTCCGCGGGCGACATCGCGGGAGGCGTCGGTCGAGGACACGGGCACCTGCATTCCGGCCAGGATCTCACCGTCGTCGCGGTGCCACGCCTGCCATGCCGCGGGCAGCAGGGAGGTGATGGTCACCTCGTGGCCGCCGTATTCCTCGGTCAGCCTCGCGGTCGCGGTGGCCGCGGGCACGAGCTCACGCAGGCAGATGAGGTCGGCTTCGAACGGCAGGTCCGCGAACGGACGTGCGACGAATGCCGTGGCCTGCGCCCTGGCGAGGCGTTTGGCGATGAGTTCTTCCTTGGAGCGCTTCGACTTCTTTCCCATGGGACGCAAGTCTAGTCGGTGTGGCGCCTGGAAGGCTGCCCAGTCCGCAGTCGGTCGAGCGACGTCGGGGTCAGCTCTCCCAGCCGACGGGGATGAAGTAGCGCGTGTTGTTCGACTCGTCCATGCGCACCTGCAGCTTGTCGCCCGGATGGGGGAAGGCCGAGCGCTCCGGATTGTCGGGAGTCAGCCCGAGCGTCTCCAAGCGGATGATGCCGTGACGACCCACCTCATCGGCGGCGAGGACGTAGGAGTGGTTGAGTTCGCGGATCGTGACCTCGATGGCCGGATCGGTCGGTTCGTCTGCCTCGGCGAAGGCTCTGGGCGGAGCGGAATTGCCCATGCCCAGATACGCGCCGACGTCATCGGCGATGAAGGCGGCCACGGAATCGGCCTGTGCCATGAGCCCGGCGAGGATCACCGACAGCCGTTCCTGCTGGGCATCGGATTTCAGCGCCTGGCCGGGTTTGAACAGGTGCTCCTCGGCGAGCACGCACCATGCGTCCTGCATGATCGTGCGCAGCTGGAGTTCGACGAGGACGGAGGGCTCGGAGTCGAAGGGAACCTCGACGATGAGGTGGCGGCCGCGGTATCCCGACGGTTTCGGGGTGGCGGAATAGTCGCGCACCTCGGCGATTGAGAGGTTCGTATCGTCGCTCACCGCGGTGAGCAGATCCCACAGGGCCGACTGCTCGCGTTCGGTGCGGCAGATGACACGGGCACCGACGACATCGATGACCTGATTCTCGACCTCGACGGATTCGTGGATCTCGTCATTGGCATCGGCGAGTTTGCGGCGCAGCTTCTCGCCTGTGCGCATCCGATCCTTGATCCGACCGTCGACGACGCGCACTCGATCCCCGGAGAGCAGAGCGGAAGGAGCGCGGACGGACTCGACCCAGTCGTTGACCGTCTCGAGGGCGGCCCTCCAGGTGGACTCACGCCGGTCGTAGGCTTCGTCGACCAATTCGCGGACAGTTGCTGACATCCTCGTCACCTTCCTAGCTCCTGATTCAACTTCACCAGAAGAGAGGAGAGATGTCTATGGCTTCGACGCTGAAGTTGCCGCGAGGTGTCGAAAGGTGAGACGAGGGTGCCTCAGACGTCGTAGTCGACGATGACGGGAGCGTGGTCGGACGCTCCCTTGCCCTTGCGCTCCTCGCGGTCGATCTCGCCTGCGGTCGCGGTCTTCGCCAGTGCCTGTGAGGCGAGCTGGAAGTCGATGCGCATGCCCTGCTTCTTCGGGAACCGCAGCTTCTGGTAGTCCCAGAAGGTAAAGACGCCGGGGCCGGGCGTGAACTGTCGAGTGACTTCGGACAGTCCCGCGCCAAGCAGTTCTTCGAAGGCGGCGCGTTCGGCATCGGAGACGTGGGTGGCGCCGTCGAACTCGGCCATATCCCAGACGTCCTCATCGAGCGGGGCGACGTTGAAGTCACCGCAGAGGACGAGCTTCTTCTCCGGTTCGGCACTGAGCTGGGCGGCGATATCGGCCGTCAGCGCCTTGTACCAGTCAAGCTTGTACGCGTAATGCGGGTGGTCGAGTTCGCGGCCATTGGGCACATAGAGCGAGTAGACGCGCACATCGTTGCAGGTCACCGACAGCGCCCGGGCTTCGACGACGGGATCTTCCGAGCCGAAGGCAGGGATGTCCGTGAACCCGATCTCGGTGTCGGCCAGTCCGACGCGCGAGGCGATGGCCACCCCGTTCCACTGGTTGAGGCCGTGGTAGCTGACCTCGTATCCGCGCTCGGTGAACAGCTCCTCGGGAAACTGGGCATCCTTGCACTTGAGTTCCTGGATGGCCAGGACATCGACATCCGAACGATCCAGCCAGGCCCCGATGCGGTCGTGGCGGGCACGGATCGAGTTCACATTCCACGTAGCGATTCTCACCCTCCCACCCTAAGCCGTCCGCGCCGGAGGTGAAAGCGGGGTGCGTGCGGCTGCCGGTGGGCCGCCTCGGCGTGCTTATGCCGGAGCAACACAGCCGCTTGTGCCGGAGCCGTGTGGAAGGGGGCGTGCCCAGCCCCTGCGTCGAGCGGACCCTCTCGGCTCGATAAGCTGGGACCATGCCTGAAGCTCCCAACGAACACCTCGGCCACGACGGGGCCGCCTACCCGGACTCCTACTATGTGCGCCTCTCAGAGGACCGCCTCGTCTCGACCCTGCACAGTCAGGGAGCGTGGCAGCCCGGCGAGCAGCACCTCGCGCCTGCCTCGGGGATCGTGCTCGCCGAGATCGAGCGGCGGCTGCCCAGCGACAAGCTCATCTCCCGAGTGACCTTCGACGTGCTCGGCGTCATTCACTCCGGCGAGTTCACGATCGACGTCAACGTCATCCGTCCGGGACGGACCATCGAACTCGTCGAAGCACAGATGCGCCATGGTGAGCGCACCAGCGTGACCGCGCGGGTGTGGCGTCTGCAGGCCTCCGACACCGAGGAGGTCGCCGGCGACGAATGGCAGGCGATGCCACCGGTGTCCGAAGTGCCCGAGGCTCCTTTCACCGGTCGTTGGGGCGGCGGCTACATCGCGTCGCTCGAGGGCCGGCGGGGCGCGGACGCTCACCCCGGATACGCACAGTCCTGGGTGCGCAGCCCCTATCCTCTCGTCGATGGTGAGATCGACCCGCCGACCGCGGCCTTCGTCAAGTTCGTTGATACGGCCAACGGTCTTGCCGTCCGCGAGAATCCGAAGACGACGTTCTTCCCGAACGTCGACCTCTCCATCCACCTCACGCGCGTTCCCGAGCCCGGCTGGGTCGGCTTCGACACCAGGGTCGCCTTCGGGCCGACCGGGCTGGGGCAGACGACGAGCGTGCTCAGCGACGCCGGCGGACCCATCGGCACTGCGGTGCAGTCACTGACCGTGCGCAGAGGACAAGGCGCGGTATGAATCGCGAGGTCCCGCCCATGCAGCGCAGCGAGACGTCCCGAACCCGGGACGGATCCTCGCCGAGGCGGGACCCGAGTCCCCGGCCGCGTGCCCTTATCACCGGGGCGAGTTCCGGGCTGGGACGCGGCTATGCCCGCACCCTGGCCGCCGAAGGCTACGACCTCGTCCTGGTCGCCAGGAACGAAGCCCGACTGAGTGAGCTGGCCGACCAGCTGCAGACCACGCAGAACATCCGCGCCGAGGTGGCCGTGGCGGATCTGTCCGACCGTGACGGGATCGACTCGGTCGTCGAGATCATCGCGACGCAGCCGATCGATGTGCTCATCAACAACGCGGGCTTCGGTCTGCGCGGGACGCTGCTGGACACCGATATCGCCGAGCTCGACGAACAGGATCGGGTGCTCACCGGGGCGGTGAGGGAGCTGTCGCTGGCTGCGGGCAGGCGCATGCAGTCCCGCGGTCGCGGAGGAATCGTCAACGTCTCCTCGCTGGCGGCGGTGACGACGATGGGACAGTACGCCGCTTCGAAGGCGTCGACTCTGATCTTCACTGAGGCGCTCGCCGGCGAACTCAGGGACAGCCCGGTGACGGTCACGGCCGTTCTGCCCGGATTCATCCGGACGGAATTCCACAGCCGCCTCGGCGTGGAGCGTCCCGGACCTGGTCTGATCTGGCTCAGCGTCGATCAGGTGGTGCGGGAATCGCTGCGTGATGCACGGGCGGGAAAGGTCGTCTCGGTTCCGGGGTGGGGATATCGGTTGGCCGCGCTCGTGGCTCCCGTGGTGCCGCGTCCGCTCATGCGCTGGGGATCGACTGGATTCTCCTTCGCCCGCACTCACAGGATGTGACCTATATGCAATTCTGGGCGAGCCCGACAGTATTGAGTTGAGGATTGAACTACCTGAAGATGAGCCTGTGACCAGGGGTTTTATTCTGATCGCTTCTATGCTATAGGGCTTGACAGGATTCAAGACGGGACGTGAGATTCTTTACAAGCGCTACGAAAGTGTGGTCAAATTAATGATGTCCGCCCGGTGGGGATCGGGTGGACATAACGGACGTATGGGGATGCGTCCGGGTACTCGAGGGGAGTGCTGCGAGGACCCCGGGATGTCGCGATTACGCGCCCCGGGGTTCTTGTCATTCACAGCCGTTTTCAGCGATCACTGAGGCGCGGACCGCATCAGCGGGTCAGAAACGCATACGCACTGATCTGATTCAGCGCGTATGCACTTCCGACCCGCTGATGCACTGTGCAACAGGCGATGCTCCGGGTCACTGGATGCTGACGCTGCGCTGGCGGCGCGAGTGAGTGCGGGCGATGCCGATCTCCAATGCCACCGCGCTCAGCGGGGCACCGAGAGCCACCGAGGCATTGCCGGCGGCACGTTCGGCGACATCGGCGATGACAGCTCTGCGCGACATGATCGCCAATGCGGCCGCACGAGTCATGCAGCGGACCGGTTCCGAACCGATGCGAGTCGAGGCCTGGCGGACGGGTGAGGATCTCCATGTCCGTGTCGATGCGCACCTCGACGACAGCCGACCAGTGACCGAGATCGTCGATGAGCTCTTCGCCGTCATCGCCGTCGACTTGCGAGCCGCGGTCGACGGGCCCGTCGGGGAGATCGACATCGACGTCCGGGTCGTCAGCCGCAGCCGCTGAAACCCGTCCGCCCCGCGGGGTCAGTCGCGGCTCACTGCTGCCCGCAGTGGAGCATAGAACGCGAATAGCCCAGAAAAAGGCGTGTAGCCCATGTTCAAACATGGGCTACACGCCTTTTTCTGGGCCGTTGCCGGCGGCGCCGTCTGCGGGTGTCGTCCGCAGCGAGGCACTGCCGGGAAGCGGCTCTCTAGAGTGCGGCGCCGCTCAGTCGGCCTTGCTCTTCGAGCGTCCGGTGATGAGACCCCAGATGATGAGCACGATCAGCGAGCCGCCGATCGCACACAGCCACGACGACAGCGAGAAGAACTTGTCCATCTGGACACCGAAGATCATGCCGCCGAGCCATCCGCCGAGCATGGCTCCGATGACGCCGAGGATGAGCGTGGCGATGAAGCCGCCGCCCTGTTTGCCGGGCAGGATCGCCTTGGCGATGGCTCCGGCAATGAGTCCGAGGATGAGATATGCGATGAAACCCATGTTGCTCACGTCCCTTCTGCGACTGTTGACCGGCTGGGTTGCACGGTGCTGTCTGCCACTGTACCTCCGAAATGCCGGGTGAGTGACAAGTCTCGTTGATCCTTTATGACATCTGTACGGACGCAGGGCCGCCCGGATCCTCACGCACCTCTTCGGCGGATCGCGCACATGAGCCTGTAGGCGCGAATCGGGTATGAACGCGGACTCTCAGGGAGCAATCCCGCAGTCGCAGAGAAGAGATGCCCGCGGTCCCTCCGCAGAGGCCCCGCTGTCACTGAGATGGGGCTGAACGGCCGCGTGCCGACCGCCCAGTAGACTGGAGTTCATGACCGACAGCGCTGACACTCGCCGACAACTGCTCGACCTCATCGACGAACTCGCCGTGGTGCGCGGCAGAGTGACCCTCTCCTCCGGCAAGGAGGCCGATTACTACCTCGATCTGCGTCGAGTCACCCTCGACCATCGCTCGGCACCGCTCGTCGGCGACGTCGTCCTTGATCTCCTCGAGGCCCATGATCTGCTCGACAAGGTCGATGCCGTCGGCGGCCTGACCATGGGCGCCGACCCGGTCGGCACCGCAGTCATGCACCGGTCGGTTGTCCGCGGCACTCCGCTCGACTCCTTCGTCGTGCGCAAGGAGGCGAAGAAACACGGAATGTCGCGTCGCGTCGAAGGCCCCGATGTCGCCGGCAAGCGCGTCGTCGCCGTCGAGGACACCTCGACCACAGGCGGTTCCGTGCTCACCGCGGTTGACGCGCTCAAGGAAGCCGGCGCCGAGGTGGTCGCCGTGGCCGTGGTCATGGACCGTGACACCGGCGCCAAGGAACGGGTCGAAGCGACGGGAATTCCGTACCTGACCGCGCTGACGACCGCGGATCTCGGACTCGACTGAGCTCCGCCTCGGCGAGGTGGGCCTGCACGGTGCCGCCTCGACGAAATCGGCTCACCGATCACGACCTGGGACTCGACTGGCAATTCTGTCGAAATCGAGGACGTGGTTTGAAACAAGTCTCTTATTTCAACACGATAGATGAGACACTCCCCAAGAACTGTTTGATGTAAAGGATGACGCGTGCTCACACTGAAAGAGGTTTCCCTGCGCAAAGGGAAGCGGACATATCTGGACGAGGTGAGTTTCACCGCCGAGGCGGGCCGGATCACCGCGATCGTGGGAACCCGCTCGGCGGGCCGCACCGAACTGGTGCGCATCATCATGGGCCTCATCGCCGCTGATGAGGGCACCATCGAACTCGAGGACTTCGAACTCGACTTCGGCGACCGACAGAACTTCGGCTATCTGCCCGCCGAACGCGGCGGATACCCGAACATGCGCGTCCTCGACCAGATCGTCTACCTCGCCCGCCTGCACGGGATCACCCTGGGCGCGGCCGAACGGAACGCGCTGACGCTTCTCGGCCACCTCGAGCTGGCGACCGCGGCTACGCTCCGCTGAAGAACCTCTCCGGAGCCGAGATCGCCCGCGTCGACATCGCCGCGACACTGGCCGCCGACCCGGACGTCGTCCTCATCGACGATGCCTTCGCCGGCCTCGACGCGGCCTCGCTGCGCCTGGTCACGTCCCTTCTGCGGGCCCACGCATCATCGGGAGTGCCCGTCATCCTGGCCACCGACGACTGGGAGGCCGCACAGACCTTCGCCGACGACGTCGTCATTCTGGGCCAGGGCAAGGTGACTGCCAAGGGCAGCGTCGAGAAGCTGCTCGGCGATCCGCACTTTCGAGTCGAGACGACCGACACCGATGCGGCCGCCTCGGCGCTGAAATCCCGGACCGGAATCAGCGACGTCAAGACCGCCGGACGCGAGCGCGTGAGCTTCCGCGCGAATGATGCGAGGTCAGCCGCCGCTGCCGTGGCTGAGCTGAAGAATGTGAAGAACTTCGAAAGTGTCCGCCCGACACTGGCCGAGCAGTACAAGGAGGCTCTGTAATGGCGCGCAAAGACAACGGTGCGAACGACGAGTCCCCGGAACCGCTCGTGTCCAAGGGCACGGCCGGCGAAGGCATCGACGACCTCGGTGTGCCCGTCGACGACGATGTGATCGAAGACGAGGCCACCACTGACGAGGCCGAGTCGGACGACGAGGCGACCGCGACCGGTGCGACCAAGGGGTCGGCCGCCTCGGCGAAGAAGAAATCGGCCGCGAAGAGCGCGGCAGCAAAGGGCTCAGTTGCGAAGGACACTGATGAGTCCGACGCCACCGACGGCCTCGACGACGTTCCTTTCGAACTCGCCGAGGACACCCCCGACCCCGACGAACTGCCGGAGACCGGACTGGTCTCGGAGTTCGTCGATGTCGGCAACCGCCAGGCCGCGTGGCTCGTGTCGAATCGTGAGTCCACCACGGCCATGCGCGGCCCCTACTTCCTGGTCACGGCTGCCGTGATCATCCTCGGCGTGCTGGCCGCCATCATCTCCGGAATCGTCGCCGACGTGCAGAAGGACTCCGGAACACCGACCATGGCGATGGTCGGGGTCGGCGAGCAGGCGGCGATGTACGAGCAGCAGCTCGGAGTGAAGATCACCGACGCGAAGGACGCGCCGGCGGCTGAGAAGCTCGTGCGTGAGGGCAAGGTCGACGCCGCGTTCATCCAGGACCCGAGCGGTCAGGGACAGCCGACGATCATCGCCCTCGACAAGCAGCCCGACGCCCTGCTCGAGAAGCTTGCGCCGAAGACCGAGGCGACGCTGCTCGAGACCCCGGCCGTCGACGGTGCCGTGGCCACTCCGCTGCTGTGGGGAATGGTCGCACTCTCGCTCCTCGTCGTCGCCACTCTGGGCACCGCGCTGTACCAGAACCTGCGCCTGGAGAAGCGCAACCGGATCACCGAGATCATCGCGGCCACGATTCCGCCGCGCGCCTCGGCCTCGGGCCGGATCACCGGCATGCTGACCCTGGTCATCGTCCATCTCGTCGTGGCGGCCGTCATCACCGAACTCGGACTCTCGCTGTCGGGCAAGACCTCTCTGGCCTTCGCCATGCTGCCGGGCCTCGGCTGGTTCGCGCTGGCCCTGCTGCTCACCGCCTGGTCGGTCTTCGCATTGCTGGTCTGGGCGTCGACCGTCGTCGGGTCCAAGGCACGTGCCACCTTCCTCACGATCATCGGCGTCATCACCGTGGCGGGCTTCTTCGCCCCGGTCCTCATCGGCCCCACGGGCACCGTCGCGAAGGTGCTGTCGTGGACGCCGTTCACCTCGCCGCTGGGCATCGCCGGCCGCTCCTTCGCCGGTCAGACCGAATGGTGGGAGGGCCTCGTCGCCGCCGGCATCGCTCTCGTCCTCGCCGTCATCCTCCACGCTCTGGCCTCGGGAGCGTACGTGCGCTCGGTGCTGTCCGGAGGCGGACGCGGCGGCAAGACCGTGAAGATGAGCAAGCGCGCGCAGAAGGTCGGTGCCGCCACCTCGGCGAAGGGCTCCGCGAAATCGGACTCGGCTGCGGATGATTCGGACTCGGACGCGGATGACGCGGATTCGGACGATGTCGACTCGGACGAGGACGCGAACTCAGCGGTAGACGGGAAGTCGAAGGCCGCCTCGGCGAAGAAGTCGAATGTGAAGGCGAAAGACGAAGAGGACGCGAAGTCGGCGGATGATTCCCGCGACGACAAGTGACCGAAAGCGCTGAACCGCAGGTGGGGGTCGGTCCGTGGACCGGCCCCTGGCCTGTGGAAGAGCACTTCGATCCGGAGCTGCTGGCTGAGGGCGACCGGCGCAATGTCGTCGATCGGTATCGGTATTGGAAGCACGATGCGATCGTGGCCGACCTCGATGCCTCGCGGCACGACTTCCATGTCGGAGTCGAGAACTGGCAGCACGACCTCAACATCGGTTCGGTCGTGCGCACCGCCAACGCGTTCAACGCCGCAGCCGTGCACATCGTCGGCAAACGCCGCTGGAACCGGCGCGGGGCGATGGTCACGGACAAATACCAGCACGTCATCCACCATCCGAGCGTGGACGACCTGCTCAGCTGGTGCGCCGAGAACGACGTGCTGCTGCTGGGCATCGACAACTTCCCGGACTCCGTGCCTTTGGAAACCTACGACCTGCCCAAGCGCTGCCTGCTCCTGTTCGGCCAGGAAGGACCGGGGCTGAGTGAGGAAGCGCATGAGGCGAGTCGGGACGTGCTCTCGATCGCGCAGTTCGGTTCGACGCGGTCGATGAACGCCGCAGCCGCTGCCGCGATCACGATGCATTCCTGGGTCCGCCGCCACGTGTACGACCAGCCCGTGAACTGACGGTTTCGTCGGGGCGGAGGTGCTGCCCGCGCCGAGGAAGCTGTGGCCTCCTCGGGCAGGTGCGGTTGACGTCATTGTTGGGTCGATCCACGGTGTTCTGAGCGCGGAAATCACCGTGGACACCCCACAATCCAACTCCGCCGGGCGCAGCAGCGTATCAGCCGGTGGGTGAGGCGCCGAAGGTGCTGTACCTTCGCCAGGGTTGGGCGGAGTAGACACGGACGATGCTGACCGTGCGAAGCGGACACGAAGAAGCGCCGAGGCGGCACGAAATCATTCGTGCCGCCTCGGCGCTTCTGTGCTGCCGGACCGAGTCGCTCGGGTCCTCGGCGGAACCGGAGCGACTCGGTCGCTGCCTCAGCTGAGGTCGGCCGCCTGGGGCTCGATGAGTCCACCCAGTTCGGCGAGCTCCGCGGTCAGCGAATCCGCGTCGTCGAAGGTGCGGGTCATGACCGTCAGGCGCTTGGCGTAGTGACCGATGGGGTATTCCATGGTCATGCCGATTCCGCCGTGCATCTGGATCGATTCCTGGCTGATGTTGCGAGCTGCCCGGTCGACGATGATCTTCGCAGCGATGACGTCGCGGTGGCGGTCCTTCTCGGCCCCGGGGACCTCGGAGGTCACGGCCAGACGCGAGTACAGCGCCATGCTGCGTGCGTACTCGAGCTCGGCGTAGAGGTCTGCGGCGCGGTGCTGCAGAGCCTGGTTCGCACCGATCGGAGCACCGAACTGCTCACGGGTCTTCAGGTACTCGGCGGTCATCGTCAGCGAGGCTTCGAGTGCACCGACGGCCTCGGCCATGATCGCAGCGTTGCCCAGGTCGAGGACCTCGGACAGGACGGCGTTGGCATCGGCGGCGTCGAGGCGCTGAGCGGCGACACCGTCGAGCTTGAGGTTCGCGCTGCCCAGGCCATCGGCCTGGCGCTGAGCGACTCGGGTCAGACCTTCGGCATCGGCGGCGACGAGGTAGAGTCCCAGTTCGCCGTTCTGCGAAGCGGTCACGACGAAGTGGTCGGCGACGTCTCCGCCGAGCACGTTGTTCTTCTCACCGGTGAGGGTGAAGCTGCCGTCGGCACCGGAGACCTGAGTCTGCGGGGCGTCGACGGCGTAGCGCAGTCCGGGCTCGAGCGCTGCGAGAGCGAGGAAGGTCTGGCCCTCTGCCACACCAGGCAGGATGGCCTGCTTCTGCTCTTCGCTGCCGCCGAGAAGGACGGCATTGGCGCCGAGGACTGCGGTCGCCAGGAACGGTTCGAGGACGAGCGAGCGCCCGAACGCCTCGGCGACCACGGCCACCTCGTTGAAGGTCATGTCCGCGCCGCCGTAGGACTCGGGGATTGCGAGACCGAGCAGTCCCATCTCGGCGAACGCCTGCCACTTCTCGCGGGAGATGCCCTCTTCGCTGCGAAGGATCTCTTCGCGCTTGGCGATGTCGTACTCGGTGCGCAGGTACTTGTTCAGTGTGCTGGCGAGTTCTTGCTGAATGTCGTTGAGTTCAAGATCCATGGTTGTCCTTCTTGGGAGATCGGATGAGCGTCGGTATCTCAGAGACCGAGCAGTGCCTTCGAGATGATTCCGCGCTGCACCTCTGACGAACCGCCGTAGATGGTGACCTTGCGGGTGTTGAAGTAGGCGGGCAGCGCATCGACGGCGCCGTTGGGCAGGTCGGACAGACCCTGACCCTGCACGCGGTCGGAGACGAAGTCGAGGCCCTGCGGGCCGAGCACGTCGACGAGGAGTTCGGAGATGTCCTCCTGCAGCTGCGAGCCCTTGAGCTTGAGCACCGAGGAGCGCGGATCCGGCTTGTCGGACCCGGCGGCCTGGGTCGAGAGGATCCTCAGCTGGGTCATCTCGAGCGCGGTGAGCTCGGCTTCGATCTTCGTCAGACGAGCGGAGAACAGAGGATCGTCGAGCAGTGTGCCGCGAGCGGTCTTCGTCACCGCGGCATAGGCCTTGGCGCGGGCGAGGTTGACCTTCGAGCCGCCGATGCGGGCGATTCCGGTGCGCTCGTTGCCGAGGAGGAACTTCGCGTACGTCCAGCCCTTGTTCTCTTCGCCGACGAGGTTCTCGACGGGCACCTCGACATTGTCGAAGAAGACTTCGTTGACCTCATGGCCGCCGTCGATGAGCTGGATCGGACGGACGGTGACGCCGGGGGTCTTCATGTCGATGAGCAGGAAGGAGATGCCGGCCTGCTTCTTCACATCCGGATCGGTGCGCACGAGGTTGAAGATCCAGTCGCCGTACTGGCCCAGGGTCGTCCAGGTCTTCTGGCCGTTGACGATGTACTTGTCGCCCTTGCGCACCGCGGTGGTCTTGAGGGAGGCGAGGTCCGAACCGGCGTTGGGCTCGGAGAATCCCTGCGACCACCAGATGTCGATGTTCGCGGTGGCGGGCAGGAAGCGCTCCTTGATCTCCTGCGAACCGAAGGTGGCGATGACGGGGCCGACCATGGAGACGTTGAACGGCAGCGGCTGCGGAACGCAGGCGAGCTGCATCTCTTCGAGCCAGATGTGGCGCTGCACCGGAGTCCAGTCCTGGCCGCCCCATTCGACCGGCCAGTTCGGCACGGCATAGCCGTGCTGGTTGAGGATCCGCTGCGAGGTGACCATGTCTTCCTTGGTCAGCTCCTGGCCGGTGGCGACCTTGAGGCGGAGTTCCTCGGGGATCTCCGTGCGGTAGAACTGACGCATCTGCTGCGCGAAATCGCGCTCTTCCGCATTCAGTAGTGTGTCCATGTGAACTCCTTATAGATCGTTCAGTAACTTTCCTCCAATGGTACGGTCCGGTGTTCCGGCTCACAAGTGGGCAAAGACGGAGATCCTCGCCGAGGCGGCCCTCCTATCCGATCGGATGTTCATATCACAATCGGCTAACTTTGTTTCAAAAATGTATTACTACACCTATCGCGAGTGGTAAGACTAACTCAGGAATTCCATTGTCGAATCCGATTGAGAGTCCCTCCGGCCGGACCCCGTGCCGCTGGGCCCCGCATTCCCCGCCGCAGAAGATCCCCAGGGGTACGGAAAGCTGAGCAACGTGTCAGGCAGGACCACGCGCATCCCCCAAGTCGCACCGTCGCGACGACTCTTCGGTTATGGATCCGAACTCTCGACGGTCGTCGACGCGATCTCCGGACAGAAGCATCTGGGTGCGCTCATCGTCGGCGCGGCGGGAGTCGGGAAGACCGCGCTGATCAATGCCGCACTCTCCCGTCTCGACCCCGATCTGTCGGTCACCCGCCTGCGCGGATCGGAGACCGCGCGGGTGCGCAACCTCGGAATCTTCGAAATCCTGCTGTCCCGGGAAGGCATCGACACAGACCTTCCGCCCGGTCGAGCGCTGTCGGTGATCGGTGATCTGTTCGAACGGAGAGCTGAGGGAGGAGACTTTCTGGTCGTCGTCGACAATGCCGATCTCGTCGACGATCACTCCCTGGCGGTGCTGGCCCAACTGACGGACGCGCGCAGGATCAAGCTCGTCATCGCCGCAGAATCCGTGCGCTCCCCGGTCGACCTCATCGCCGGGCTGTGGCTGGCCGGAAGTGTCGTCAGGATCGATCTGGACGGTATCGACGAAGCCGATGCGGCAGCGATGATCAACAGCATCGGACTCGTGGAGACCGAGACGAGGTCGGTCTCCGAGCTGTGTGCGGTCGCCCACGGCAATCCGCGGCTGCTCGAGAGGCTGCTGTTCGGACGGAGCCGGACCAGCGGGGTCGAGACCGCGATCGCTCGAGCCGACAAGTCCAGTCGAGAAGTCATCGAAACTGTCTCTCTAATCGAGGCAGTGCCCTATGACGTCCTCGTCGGGCTCGCCAGTCCGCAGATGATCGACTCTCTGGCTGAGGACGGTCTCCTGTCGATTTCGAAGGGCCGAGGGGGAGAGGTGAGCATGCGCGAACCCGTCACGGCTGAGAATGTCCGCTCCGCGGTTCCGCCTTCTCGCAGTCTCGAGCTGCTCACCCGGTTCGATGCCGGAGCGGACCATTCGGTACTCCATGGGAGCGCGCTCTTCGGCTACGTCTCGTGGTCGATCTCCTTGGGGCGGGTGCCGACTCCCAAGGAGGTGTTGGAAGCCGCCATGTGGGGAAACGCGCGCGGCAGGTACCTCGAAGCCGCGGACGTCATCCGCACCAGCGGCTATCGCGGTCCCGAACTCAACCTCGAGCTCGCCCGCTGCGAATGGGGAGCGGGCCGGCTCCGACAGGCCAGGGAGATCATCGACCCGCTCGTCTCCGAAGTGTGCTTGGACCCGGGGACGGCGTCGGGGGAATTTCTGTCCCGCCTCGCCGCTATGGAACTGCGACTGACGGACCCGCGGACTCCTGAGCGACTGCGGTTGGCCTGGGTCCGAGATCGACTGGAATCACCGACCGACCTCGGTCGGCTCGACGCGACGCGTGCTCGATTCGAACTCAAAGGAGGTCGGATCGCCGCTGCCTGCGCTCTGGCCGAAAGCGTCTATCTCAACCACGCGTGTTCGGTGCGCCATCGCCTCCGGGCGTGTGCGTTCCTCGGCGTGGCAGAAGTGATGGCCGGGCACATCGAACTGGGCCTGAGCTATATCGCCCAAGCCCGGCTCATGTTCGGACTTCCCGGGCCCGAATCGTTCGAACGGGAAGATGCCGTCCCGCAGTTCTTCGTGGCGAACTTCATCGCCGGCAACTGGGCCGAGGCGCGAACGGCAATGGATGAACTGACGTCCAGCCGACGGCTGACCAGACTGACGAACGCGCTCATCGACCTGCGTACCGGCAACGCGGCGAAGGCTCACCGCATCTTCAGCGAACTCAACCTCGGTGCCGACCCCTGCGACATCGTCGATATAGCGGGAATGGCCAGGTCGGCGCTGTCTTTCTCCGCGGTGCTGACACATCAGCGGAGCGAAGTCGTCCCGATCGCCGTCGACGAGGACTCCGACGCCAGTCGGCACTCGTGGTGGGCGTCCTTCGAAGCCAGACTCTTCGACCTTCAGGCATTGGCGCAGACGTCGCCCGGGCCCGCAGGCCCGCAACTGTACGAGCTCGGGGCCTGGGCGGACGAGCACGGCGCGCACACTCTTGCCTGCCTCGCCTGGCTCGAAGCCGGCCGGTTCTGGCATGAGCAGGCCATCGGCTGCCTGGCGGCGTCGGCCGGCAGGGTCGATGGTGCCCTCGGTCGCCTGCTGCGTGCTGTGTCTCATGCCTTCAGCACAGGCGATCTGCAGGCGCTCATCACCGCGGCCCGTGAGGCGCTGCTCTTCGGCGCCGTCGTCCTCTGCGCCCAACTGTCCGGCGAGGCCCGACAGCGCGCCGTCGCCGAAGGCGATGCCACAGCCACCAAAGAAGCCCGGATCCTGCTGGGGCGGAGTCGGCGCGAGCTCGACTTCGGCAGTGATGGAAAGCTGTTCCATGAGAACTTGACCGAGCTCGAAGAAGCAATCATCACCGGTGTCGTCGACGGCCGGACGAGCGCCGGGATCGGAGTGGAGCTGCACCTGTCGGCCCGAACCGTCGAATGGCACCTCGGCCGTCTCTACCGCCGAGTTCACGTGGCCAATCGGCAGGAGCTGCGAGAGGTGGTGACGGAATGGCTGAAGAACTGACCACAGCAGCCGCCTCGAGTGCTCCTGACGGAACTGAGATCTTCGGACGCAGAGGCGAACTCGACCTGATTCGTCAGTCATCGCGCTGTTCGGAATGCTCCGGCATCCTCATCGAAGGTGAGATCGGCGTCGGCAAGACTCTCCTGGCGAGAACGGCCTTCGCGGATGGGAACGACGGCATCTGGATCCGCGGGGACCGGGTGCACCAGAACACCGAGTTCGGCGTCTTCGGTCTGCTCGTCGACCTCGATGGCGAACCGTCCACGCTGGTGGGACGGATCGTGTCCCGGCTCACCTCGACTCGAACTCCCCAGGCGGTCTTCGTCGACGATGCCCACCTGCTGGACTCCCGCTCGCAGGAGATCCTGGCCGACTTGGCCAGCGTCGGTTCGATCAGGCTCGTTGCGATGTCGCGGTCCAATCCCGAGAGCGGGGTCATGCCGTTCTCGACTCTGGTCGAAGACCATGTGCTCCAGCATCTCGTGCTCGGCCCTCTGCCGCTTGAGGACTATCGGTCGATGATCGAACACCGCCTCGGTCACATCGTGTCCCAGGCCGTGGTCGACATCGTCGACTTCCATTCGCAGCGCAATCCGGGCAAGCTCATCGAACTCCTCGAATACACCGCACGACGTTCGCGCTTCCTCATGCGCCGCGGAGTGTGGATCCTCGACGGACTCGACATCGACTACGATGCGCGTGCCCGCGACTATGCACGGATGGGTCTTGCCGACCATTCGCCGCAGGAGACGGACGCTCTCGAGCTGGTCGTCCTTGCGGGAGAGGTGGAACTTTCGACACTGCTCGAGTCGGGACTCGGGGAAGCCGCGGATGCGCTTGTGGCCGCCGGCGAGCTGAAGATCGACGCGCAGAGGTCCCATATCTATAGGGCGGTCGAGAACCACGCCTCGGACACGATCAGGTTCACAACTCCGACCGGTCGGAGCAGAGAGTGGTTCGATTTCATCGACGCTTGCGGAGATGCGCCTTCGGAGTGGTCGCAGGTGGTCAGGGCCGAATGGGGGCTGATCTGTGGAGCAGAGGTCAGCGAGTCGAAGACCATCGAGGCCGCACTGACCGCCGCCCGTCTCGGAGACTGGCATCGGGCCATGCGGCTGATCGGGGAGATCCCGACGGAGCGGTTGAGTCCGCACGAGCTGCTCTCGGTCGCCCTGCTCTACTGCGGATGCAACAAGGCGCCGCTCGGCCTCGACTTCCTGGCCCACGGCGTTCGCACGGCCTGCTGCGCACAGCTGGTCGTGGACTCACTCGTGGTGTGGATGAATCGCGCTCTCAGCTCGATGTCGCCCGCGCTGCGGCTTGCGGACTTCCGCACCGCACTGGAACGGCTGCAGGATGACGGTGACGGACACCCCGGAGGGGGAGTGGATGCAGAATTCGGGCTCAAGCTGTTCGACCGAGTCGCTGCGCTCGTGGCCGAAGAACGAGCGATCACGGTGGATGTCTTCGAAGGGCTCTCCCACGAGAGCGTCGCGCCGGGCAGCTTCCATCTCCTCGACACGATGCTGCAGGCAACACATATGCTCGACTCAGGCCTCACCTTGGAGGCGCTCGCCCTCCTCGAGTCCCTGCAGGCCGAATTCCACTTCGACAGCACGGCAGTGCTCCATGTGGTCATGCTGCGGGGGCGCACTCTGCTGCAGCTGGGACGGGTAGCCGAGGCGAGGGAGCTGATGACAGCGCTGCCGACGCATGACATCGCGTATCTGTCAGCCCGATCGGGACCGATCGACCTGCTGTGGGCGCAGACCCACCTGCTTGAGGGCAACCTTCCAGGGGCGATGAAGGCGCTGCGAGCCGCGATCGAATCGCTGACCTATTGGAATATGGGCACGCAGCTTCCCATTGCATTGGCAGAGGCCGAATATGCGGTGTCTCGGGTGGGAACTGCGGCTGAGGCCGATGATCTGCATGCCCGCTTCGACGTGCTGCCCGTGACAGCTCCGTACCACGAATATCGGCGGGCGCTCGTGCTGCGGACGACGGCACGTGCGATTCGCACAGGGGAGCCCAGGTACGAACACGAGCTGCGCCGCATGTTGGACGAAGCCCAAGCCGATGGGGCAGCGGCGATCGTCGTCCTCATCCGCCTGCATCTCTTCCTGCACTTCGATGAGATCGCCCCCGAGGAGATGTGCGAAGCGGCCGCGCACGGAACCGGGCGTGAGTTCGACATCGTCGGCCGCCTCGGCGCTGCTCTGCGCGATCATGATCGTGCTGCCTTGACGTCCCTTGCGGAGGAATACGGCCCGTCGATGCCGGACCTGGCGGGCAGATGTGTCGCACTGGCCGCACGATTCGGAGCCGGCCAGAGCCGCGGACCGGGCGGGCAGGTCACGGGGCTGACTGCCCGGGAGAAGCAGATCAGTACGCTCATCGTCTCCGGCCGATCGAATGCGGAGATCGCTCTGGAGCTGGGGGTGCGGGTGCGAACCGTCGAAGGGCACACGTACCGGCTGTTCCGAAAACTCGGCATCGAGCGCAGAGAACAGGTCGCCGAGGCGATACGGGATACAGAAGGACGACTGCGCGCCTGAGCTCGACTGGAGTACCGGCAATTGCGGGATTTCGGACACGAGCGAGTACTCAGTCCAACCCGCCAGTGGTGACCCGGCGGTGACTGAGTAGTGACCTGAAGGGGACTCCCGTATCGACCACCTGGTCCGGGGCGGCTGCCGGCGAGCAGTATCTGAGTATGGACATCACACTGCACCCTCCTCGCCGAAGCAATCCCCGCGCTGCGCGAACGGCAGCGACCATCACCGGGCCGGGAATCATTCTCCGCACGGACTCCCCGGACTCGACGACAGGAGGCAGGCCATGCGTCAGGTGATTCGTCGCAAGGAGGTCGGCGACCTTCGCTCCCTCCTCACCCGGCACCGCGCCGCAGCCGTCACCGGCGGATTCGGGACCGGCAGGCGGTCGATCCTGCGGGCACTCGAATCCGAGTGGCAGGGACCCGTCATCAGGGTCGCATCGAGCCCGCTCGACGAGGACACGCCCCGGTCCGGGCTGAGCGGCCTGCTCGCCGCGGTCAGCGCATCCGCTGACGGACTCTGCGGTCCGGCGGAACTCGCCGCCGAAGAGATCATGCCGAGGATCATGGAGGCACTCCGATCGATCTCAGGAGATGAGGACACGCTCGTCCTCGTTCCCAATGCCGACGACATGGACACGGACTCGCAGCGGTTGCTCGGACAGATGCTGCGCCGGCTGAAGTCCGGCCGTCTGCACATTGTCATCACGGCACGGGCGATCGACGACGACAGCCCGTTCGCTTCGGTGCCGGAGATCGAACTTGCGGATCTGAACATCGCCGAACTCATCGACCTCGCGCGTGACCTCGCCCTGGCCCGGTTCGGACAGACGAGGATCGCCGAGGAGGCGGCCCAGGTCGCCGCCCACGCCGCGTCGGGTCGCCCCCTGGCGGTCAGCCACATCCTCGAGGAGATGGCCCCCAGCGAGATGCGCGGGGAGATCGCGCTGTCGATCCCGGTGCGCGTGGGACCGGCCAGCCGCCCGATGATCGCCGAATACGTCGAAGGGCTGAGCGATGAAGCCGAAGGGCTTCTCAGATGCCTGTCTCTTTCCCCGCTGACCCCGCTGCGGCCTCTGGCCAGGAGGCTGCCCGGGTTCTGGGAAGCCGTCGACGAACTCGAATCGCGCGGGTCGATCGAACGTCGGGGAGCATTCCTGCGGATACCGCACGGATTCGTCCGTGCCATGGTGCAACAGTCGATGGGGGCGAGTGAACGACGCAGGAACCACCTTGTTCTGGCCGAGGACTGCGCCGACACCTGGCCGCAGGTCGAAGCCTGGCACGTCTCGTTCATCGACCCGGGGGAGGAGACGGCACAGCAGCTGGCGGCGCATGCTCTCGGACTGGTGCGACGCGGACTCACTGCCGGAGGGGCCGAATTCGCCGAACGGGCCATCCGCGTCTGCAACGACCTCGAGGAGCTGCGGGACCAGTTGGTCGAGATCGCCGAGACACTGTCCGACCACGGGCAGTTCGCCTTCTCTCGACGCTATGTGCGGATCGCCTCCCGGTCGAACCGGGCCGCGGTCGTCGTCCGCGCCAGGACTCTCGAGGTCCGCAACGTCTTCCTTGAGACGCAGACGCTGCCGTCGTCATTGTTCACGTCGTGGAGCAGGTATGAATCGGAGCAGGCGCCCGCCGAGGTGGCGCGTCTGCAGCTGACTCTGGCACTCTGTCACTGCGAACGAGGCGAATTCTCCCGAGCGCGAGAGCTTCTGGCACTGGCCGAAGCCGCCGCAGAGCATTTCCGCGACAGTGAGCCGCAGCTTGCACAGGCCGTGCGCATCCTGCTCGACAGCAACGGCGGGGAGGACGGATCGGCGCTCGCCGGATTCGCGAGCCTGCAGGAACACCAGGATTCGATCAGACCGAGCTTCGGACTCGCCGTCGCCCACGGGCTGATGCTCACCGAGCACTATGAAGCCGCCACGGCCGTGCTCGACCGCATCGGTGAGACCTGGGCCGCGACCAGGGTCTGGAAGCGGCAGGTGGACTGTGTTCGTGCGGAACTGGAAATGCGGCGCGGCCGCGTCAGTCAGGCCGTTGAGGTCATCGACGGAATCTCTGCGGACGTGGCGACGGACAAGAGCAGAGGCCTTGCCGTCGTGCGTCAGGATCGGATCCTGCTGCTGCGCGCCTGGAAGCTGCTGCTGACCGGACGCGCCGGTGAAGCGGGGCCCGTCGAAGACCAGACCGCTGCCCTGGCGTCGGCGACGAACAACCATCGCCTGCTGGCCGAACTCAATGCGCTTCAGGGCAGATACCTGCTGCGCATCGACTGCGCGGCCGAAGCGATCGGGCACCTTCGGCGCTGCGAACAGCTGTCCGAGGACGAGACCAACCCGAACGTGCGTCGTTCCGAGGGCGACCTCATCGAAGCCTTGGTGGGTATCGGCAGAAGAGAGCATGCGACTCTTCTGCTCCAGAAGCTGCGTGACCGCGCGAAGGCATGCCCTTCTCGGTGGACAGATCTGTCCGTCAGTCGGAGTGAAGCGCTTCTGGCCGCCGGGGAGACTGCCACCGACCTGTTCGGGCGAGTGCTGCGGCAGTCCAGCACCTCAGAGTTCGTCTTCGAGAAGGCGGTCACTCATGCGGCGTTCGCCTCTCGTCTGACCGACAACGGTTCGAACCTGAGAGCACGCGAACAGAGACTCGCCGCTGCGGCGCTGTTTCACGAAGTCGGGGCCGGCCGTCTCTCCGACCATCTCCGCACCGGGCAGACCGTCGAAGAGCCGAAGGCGCCGACGATGCCTGAGCTGCCCCGCCTCGGCGAACTCAGCGATGAGGAGCTCAAGGTCGTCGAACTGGTTCGTGCGGGACTGAAGAACCGGGAGATCTCCGAGCGGATCTTCGTTTCCCTGCGCACCGTCGAACTCCGCCTCACCGCTGTCTACCGCAAGCTCGATGTCGGGTCACGCACAGAGCTCGTATCGAGGCTCGCGGGCAACCCGCGTCTCGCTGCGGTCTGAACCGAAATCCGGTTGGAACATGAGCCGCAGACGGATCTCACAGTCTGCGGCAGAACGCCCCGCGGAGACCCGCACCGCAGTCGCGGATGACCGCAGTCTCCCCTCCGCAAGCACCAGAACAGAGTCATCGCGCTCATAGCGTGAAGTCGACGCATTCCGCAGTTGGAATCGCAGCATCGTCGGCTCTCACCGACGATGCCCGGCAGCCACATCGAATGGGCCGGAATTGTCGAGCATGGGAGATCACGATGACTGTGTCAGAACATCCGAATCCACTCACCCGGGGGAGCGCTGTGGGCGCGGCTCCGCCGGCTCCGGTGCCCGCCGGTGCACCCTGGTCGGCGCGGCTGGCGATGCGGATCTGGAGGAACAAGACCAGATTTCAGCTGGTCTTCGACGTGGGCGCATGGGCTGTTGCCGGACTGCTCGCATCGGCGGTCATGGGTGCGGGTGTCGTCGGCGCAGCCGAACTCGCCTCCGCGGTCACAGCCGCAGCGGTCCTGCAGCTGCTCCTCGGTCTGCTCATCGGGCTCTATCGCAGTCGCTACCACTACGGCAGCTTCGCCGAATACGGCGGCATCGCGATCATCGCACTGATCAGCGCGTGCGGTCTGATGGCTGTCACCTTGGGAGATTCCCCATTCGTTCTGCTCACCGTGTTCTCCGCTGTCATCTTCATGACCGGCAGCCGGTACCTCGTCCGCTGGTCCCACCAGATCGCCACCCGCCCGCTGCAGGGGGAGCGAGTGCTCGTCGTCGGCGCCGGTGCCGCGGCCGAGTCCCTCATTCGGCAGATGCTCTCCGACCCTGACGGCGCCTATCTTCCCGTCGGGCTCATCGACGACGATCCGCACAAACGACAACTGAGCATCCATGGGGTCCGTGTTCGGGGAACAAGTGAGGACATCGCCGAGGTGGCCGGATGGCTCAACGTCTCCGGAGTCATCGTTGCGATCGCCGATTCCGAAGCGGATTTTCTGCAGATCTGCCGCGATCGTCTGCAGCCGACAGGGAAATGGCTGCGGACGATCCCGCCGCTGGCAGAGATGGTCAATCGAAAGGTCGAGATCGGCGACATCCGCGATATCAAGGTCGAAGACCTCATCGGCCGGGCTCCGGTGCACACCGATCTGGCAGAGATCGCGAAGAAGGTGGCCGGCAAGAGAGTACTCGTCACCGGAGCCGGAGGATCGATCGGCAGCGAACTCTGCCGGCAGCTCTTCGCTCTCCACCCCGAGAGCCTCGTCATGCTCGATCGCGATGAGACCGCGCTGCACGGAGTCGAACTCACGCTCTACGGCTCGGCGCTGCTGATGTCGCAGAACACAGTGCTCGCCGATATCCGCGACAGGAGCGCCCTCGACCACATCTTCGCCGAGGCGAAGCCACAGATCGTCTTCCATGCGGCGGCGCTCAAACATCTGCCGATGCTGCAGCGGTTCCCCGAGGAGGCGTGGAAGACGAATGTCCACGGCACCCTCAACGTCCTCGAAGCAGCACGCACGGTCGGAGTCGAAACCTTCGTCAACATCTCGACGGACAAAGCCGCAGCACCCACGAGCGAACTCGGCCGGAGCAAACGGATTGCCGAAAGACTCGTCAGCGGATTCGCAGCGAAGTCTCCAGGCACTTACCTCTCGGTTCGCTTCGGCAATGTTCTGGGCTCCCGCGGATCGGTGCTCCTGTCCTTCCAGGAACAGATCAGACAGGGCGGTCCGATCACGGTCACCGATCCGGAGGTCCGACGCTTCTTCATGACGATCCCGGAGGCGTGCCAGCTGGTGCTGCAGGCGGCGACGATCGGCGAGGACGGCTACGTCATGGTTCTCGACATGGGTGAACCCGTGCGCATCGTCGACATCGCCCGGAGTCTGGTTGCGATGTCGAATCAGACTACCGAGATCGTCTATACCGGCCTGCGGGAGGGTGAGAAGCTCGACGAGGAGCTCTTCGGCGACTACGAAGGCACCATCATCCGCATCCACGACAAGATCAGCCGGGTCGAGGCACCGAGCCTCGACGCCGGAGCGATGCCACTCGACTCCGCCGACCGAGCTGCCATCGACTTGTTCTGCTCCCGGGCCTGCACGAATGTCGATGAAGCAGATGTACGCCGAACGGAGAGCAGGACCCATGCAGTCTGAGAGGCGATTCAGGGTGGCTGCGGTCGACTGCCCATGCGAAATCTGGAGAGCAATCGGTCACTTCCGCCTTCGGGGACAGGAGAAGCCAGTGAGTGAAAGAGCAGCGAGGTGCGGGCGATGAGAGCCACATGGACAGTCTGGGACGGAGAAGCTGCTGCGGACCGGAAGCAGTGGATCGACCTCTGGTCAGACTCTGCCGAGCGACATCCGTTTGCCCATCCTGATGTGTGTGCCGCACTCAGGCCAAAGGGCGGCCGACTGATGGCTGCGTCGCTGTCGCACACGGGCGGGCACGTGCTCTATCCGTTCTTTCTCCGCGAGATCGATGGAGACCTCGCTCGTGCTGCAGGTCTCACCGGAGACGATGGTGCCCCGCTCTATGACCTCGTCTCCCCATATGGCTATGGCGGGCCGATGCACTGGTGCATCGGCGATGTCGCCGCTGCGACCGTGAAGTTCGAAGCGGATTTCGCCGTCTGGGCCGAGCAGAATCGCGTCGTCAGCGAGTTCGCGAGGTTGTCGCTGTTCGAGGAATCGCTTCTGCCATTTGCCGGTCACACCCGGAAACGGCAGACAAACCTTGTCCGAGACCTCGAAGTCACTTCCGAGGAACTCTCTCAGGCAGTGGCATCGAAGGTTCGAAGCAATGTTCGCCGCGCTCATCGTGAGGGCGTCACGATCGTCGTCGATACCGATGGGCGATACGTCGATGATTTCGTCCGTATCTATTCGGAGACGATGGAACGTCGCGACAGCGTCGACTGGTACCGATTCAAACGGCCTTTCTTCGAAAGCCTCCACACAGCCCTGCCAGGCCAATTCGCCTATGTGTATGCGCACCTTGACGGTCTTCTGGTCTCTTCTGACCTCCTCCTCTTCGGCCGAGAAGTGGGCTATTACTTCCTCGGGGGGACTGAAGCCGCAGCCTTCAGAGCTCGTCCCAACGACCTCGTCAAAATGGAGTCGATGAAATGGCTCAAGGAGCGAGGCTGCAAGAAGTATGTGCTCGGAGGCGGTGTCACGGCTGAGGACAGCCTCGAACGGTACAAACGGGGATTCGCACCGACCGGACAGGTCGACTATTTCACTCGCGAGCGCATATTCTCTGCTGCGCGGTACGACCGACTGCTGGCAGCACATCGGCTCAGGCTCTCGGCCGTCGGCCGGGAGTTCGATGAAACCGGAGACTACTTTCCCGCTTATCGACGGGAAACCGAACCGACTTCGCAGACACGGGGGGCCGATGACAGCGGCGCTTCGTCGGAATCGGAGACGCCGAACGCCCATGCCGATGGATTCTCCCGTTCGCTGCAGGAGGCGGCGTCATGACTGTCTCCGAAACCGATCGCAGCACCGGCGTCCTGCCGCCGACGGCTGCCCGCCCGCACTCTCCGTCGCCCGTCGAAGCCGATCGGATTCCTCTGTCGACTCCTGACGTCGGAAGCCTTGAGGAAACCTATCTTCTCGCGGCCTTCCGCAGCGGATGGATCGCACCTGTGGGGCCGGATCTTTCGGCGTTCGAAAGCGAACTGGCAGCTGCAACAGGTGTTGCTCATGCAGTTGCGCTGTCGTCCGGAACTGCGGCACTTCATCTGGGCCTGCTCGGTCTCGGGGTCAGGACGGGCGACCGAGTCCTCACCTCGACGATGACATTTGCCGCCACCGCGAATGCCATCACCTATTGCGGGGCGACTCCGGAATTCGTCGACTGCGGTCCGGACGGCAACATTGACCCGGGCCTATTGCATCACCGCCTCAAACGGTCAGCGAGAGCCGGACGACTTCCGGCCGCGATCGTCCCCGTCGACCTGCTCGGGCGACCTGCAGATTATGAGCGGATACTGCCGGTCGCGGCGGAATACGAAGTCCCCGTCCTGGTCGATGCCGCAGAATCCCTCGGTTCCGAGTACCTCGGGCAGCCAGTGGGCGGGTTCGGTCGGGCATCTGCGGTGTCATTCAACGGCAACAAGATCATGACCACCTCCGGCGGTGGTGCGCTGCTCACAGACGATCCCGAACTCGCTCGCAGAGCCGCTCACCTCGCTGCTCAGGCACGACAGCCGGTCGTCCACTACGAACATCAGGAGATCGGATACAACTACCGCCTCAGCAATCTCCTGGCTGCACTCGGCCGGGCCCAGCTGACTCGCCTCGAGCAGATGGTCGAACGGCGACGGGCGCACCGTCGACGGTATGCTGACTTCTTCGCCGAGCACCCGGGCCTCGCTCTCTTCGGCGATGGCAACCACCATCGCGACAATGCCTGGCTGACCGCGGTGATCGTCGACGAGGCCGAGACCGGAATCAGCGCTGGAGCTTTGGGACGGATGTTGGCTGATCGCGGAATCGAAACGAGACCGCTGTGGAAGCCTATGCATCTTCAACCGGTGTTCGCCCGCTGCTCTATGACGGGTGGTCGGCTCTCCGAGTTCCTGTTCTCGCACGGTTTGACTCTGCCCAGCGGTTCAGCGATGCGCGATGACCAGCTCGACCGAGTTCTCTCGGCGCTCGACGAGCTGCTGACCAATGGACGTCGCTGAGGAGGAGTCGGCTTGCCGCAGGGCGGTTGCGGATCACCGCAGGTTCCTCCGTCGACGTCACTTCCGGACACGCCGCGTCGATAACGTCACAACAAGACGCCGAGCTGTCGGCAACAGACAGAACGGCATAAGGAGACCACTAGTGCTTTCTGAGATCGTTCGGCGCTTATCGAAATCGGTTCTCCGTGTAGTTGTATTGCGATTTGGAAGGACACAGGCATGGGCACGGCTGAACAGGCTCCGAGCGTCACGGCTCTGGATCTGCGTGACTATCTGAGGATCCTCAAGCGAAGGTGGCTGCTGGTCACAATTGCCGGATTAGTGGGGATTGCGGCAGCGGCCGTGCCCGTCGCATTGATGCCCCCGAAGTACGAAGCTCGGACTCAGCTCTATGTTTCGGTCCGGTCACTTGCGGGAGGAACTGGTGAACTTGCTCAGGGCAACAGCTTCGCCAAAGAAGTCGTCAGCAGCTATACGGATGTTGTCGGGACAAGCGTCGTTCTCGAACCGGTGATCTCAGACCTCGGATTGGACACCACAGTTGCCGAGCTCCGCAAGGACGTGAAAGCCAGCTCCCCCGACGGATCGGTCCTGATCGACATCACGGTCACTGATGCCGACCCCCAACAAGCTGAACTCATCGCTGAGGCAATCAGTCGGAGTCTGACAGAGGCTGTGCAGAACCAGCTCGAACCTCAGACAGCTGATGGGCAGAGCTTGATCGGTCTGACCACTACTCAGAAGGCTCAGGCGGAAGACGAACCGGTGAGCCCACGGGCAGTCCTGCTCCTGCCGGCCGGATTGCTGTTGGGGCTTCTGTGCGGAGTCGGGGCTGCCGTCGTCACCGCCGTCTTGGACACAAGAGTGCGATCGGCACATGACATCGGGCAGCTCACATCCGCGCCCGTCATCGGCAGGATCCCCCGCGATTCCAGCATCGTCCAGGATCCCCTTGTCGTACTGGCGTCGAAGCACGGCGCTGCGGCCGAGTCATTCCGGGCTTTGCGCACCAACGTCGACTACCTCGCTGTGGGCTCCAAGGCCCGCGTCTTCGTCATCACCTCCCCGAGCCTCGGCGAAGGCAAATCGATCACTGCGGTGAATCTGTCGATCATCCTTGCCGAATCGGGACAGCGAGTTGCCCTCGTCGACTGTGATCTTCGACGACCGAAGATAGACGAGTATCTGGGTATCGAAGGAGCGGCGGGTCTCAGTGACGTGCTTGTCGGGCGCGTGGAGATCGCCGACGTGCTGCAGCCATGGGGGGACCACAGTCTCTGCGCGCTGCCTGCAGGTCATATCCCGCCGAATCCGAGTGAACTGCTGGGTTCGCCGGCTATGGACACACTGCTGAACGACTTGAGGCATGATTTCGACTACGTCGTACTCGACGCTCCACCGACATTGCCGGTCACAGATTCTGCGGTGGTCGGCACAAGAGCTGGAGGGGTGATCATGGTCGCTGCGGCGGGCAGAACCAAGAAGCCCGCACTCGACGAATCTATTCGCATTCATCAAGCATTGGGCACCCGTGTCGCCGGAGTCGTCATCACGATGCTGCCCTCGAACGGCGACGATCCATATACCTACGGCAAAGCGGCCGATTATGCTCAGCCGTCGACTGGGGCCGGCTCACACGCTGCAGGCGAGAACTTTCCAGAGGTGTCGCCAGTCGTTGCGGATCATGTCACCAGCCCTGCAGTCTGGCCGATCCTGCCCTGCAGCGAACTCGAAGATGCCGCGGTCACTGCCCCGGATTCGGAAGATCCGCCGCCGGGTTCGCCCAAGGTGAGCGCTGATGCCTGACAGCTTCACCGTCCTGAACGTGTGCACTGGAAATCTCTGCCGCTCTCCTCTTGCAGCATCGGTGCTTGCGCAGAGGTTCGCCGATATCTCCGAGATTCGTCTGCATTCGGCAGGCACGCGTGCCGCTCTGGGGCGGCCGGTGCCCGGAGAGGCCAGGGAGGTCGCTGGTTTCATGGGAGCCATCGGCATCCGAACCCATCGCGCGCGGCAAGTCAGCGAGGAGATGCTCAGCGGGGCCGACGTCGTACTCGCAATGACGCGCGAACATCGACGGGTGCTGGTCGAACTCAATCCGCGCGTCGTCCGCCGAGCCTTCACGATCCGTGAGCTCGCAAGTCTCGCAGCATTGACAACAGACGAGGAGATCATCAGACAAGGTGCGCTTCCAACGGCGGACCGGGTGACTCGTCTGCGGGCAGCGGTCGAAGCAGCGGCCCGACGGCGCAGTCACCGACGTTCTCAGGACCGTCCTGCAGACGATGTCATCGATCCCTTCGGCTGCGACCGGGAGATCTATGCGCTCGCGGCGCTGCAGCTGGCACCGGCGATCGAAGGGGTGGCAGTCCTGTTCCAAAGGGCACTCAACCTCGGTGACGGGAGATGATGGGGATGTTCGAACAGCGGTCGACGGAAGAGCGGGTGCGCTCAACGAACTGCGGCACGGAACGGCGACGCTATGACGCTGTGAAACGTGCGTTTGATCTCTTCGTCAGCGGGATCGGGCTCATTGCCACGGCACCTGTTCAGGCAGGCGTCGCCGTCTTCGTCCTGATAGCGCTCGGCCGACCTGTGCTCTTTCGGCAGCCGCGGCCGGGGAGGGGAGGGGCGACTTTCGAGATCCTGAAGTTTCGAACCATGCTGCATCCGGACTCCACCCATGTCACCGATGGGCAGCGACTGACCAGACTCGGTCGGTTTCTGCGTGCGTCGAGTCTCGATGAACTGCCTTCATTGTGGAACGTCATCCGGGGAGAGATGAGCCTTGTCGGGCCCCGACCCCTGATGGTCGAGTATCTGGAACGGTACACACCTGAGCAGTCTCGGCGACACGAGGTGCGGCCGGGAATCACCGGACTGGCGCAGGTCAGCGGTCGCAACGACCTCGACTGGGACGACAGATTCCGACTCGACGTGGACTACGTCGACTCCCGTTGTCTGAAGCTCGACATGGTCATCCTGCTGAAGACAGTGCAGACCGTGTGCGGAATGCGCGGGATCAACAAAAGCGGATTCGACACGATGCCCGTGTACACAGGAGAGAAGGGCGCGGGAAATGAATGCGCGTAGCGGGCCGAGGGACGTGAGAATAGCCGCCGGCTTCCTGGTAGGCGCGCAGATGTTGGCTGCGGGCGGGGCCGTCGCGGTGAATCTGCTGGCCGCTTTCGTCCTCAGCCCTTCCGGACGTGGAGATCTGGCGTTCGGACTGCAGCTTGCGTACTTCTTCTCCGTGTTCGCGCTCATGGGTCTGGAACGTCCGTTCATCGCAGCCCGGTCCGGAAGGTTCGGTACCGAATACAGCGTCTTTGTGCGAATGGCGGCGCCCGGAGCGCTCTGCATACTTCCGATTGTGATTCTCGCGACGATGGTGTCACCGTTCAGCACCTCGTGGCTGTGGATGGGAGTCTTGGCTGTTGCAGCATATACGACGCTCAACTCCCTGGTGCATGCACTGCGAGTCGCCTATGTCTGCAGCCGAGAGTGGAAATGGTTCGCGGCCAACGCCGCTGTCACGCAGCTGATCATCGTTGTCGGGGCCGGGCTGCTGGTGCTCCTTCGTGTCGACGACCCTGTGATGTGGATGTGGATCTATGCCGCTTCGGCGCTTCCAGCCGTCGCGATGCTGTTTCTCGCCCCGAGCTCCTGGAAGCGAGAGGCTCCTACGCGAGCGGAGACGCGAGGATTGCGTCGACGCGGCTGGATGCTGCTTCTCTCCGACTTCAGCAACACTGCAATGCTGCGTTCTGACCGATTGCTGCTTCCCATGCTGAGCAGCTCGGCGGCGTTAGGACTCTACGTCACCGTAGCCACAGTTCTTGAGATGGCTACGTGGCCCGTACAGCAATGGGTTGACGCTTCTCTGCGCAGCTGGTCGAAGTCATTCTCATCGACCCCGCCACGAATCTTCCACCTCATCGCGCGGAGCATTCTTCTGCTGATGTTCTTTGCCTCTCTGCTTGCCGCAGCGGCATTTGCCATGATCGGATTCGTCCTTCCTGTGTCGTACCAACCGGCGACAGTGGTGATCATCCCCTTGGCCGTGTCGGCTGTCGTCTTCGGAGTGACTCGTGTCCAACAGGGTCTGCTCATCGCTTTGGACTCGCCCGGACGGGTATCGATTGTGGAGATCATCGGCACCGGAGCGTCACTGCTCGCTTATGTGGCGCTGATTCCGTCCCTCGGCATGCTCGGCGCAGCCTACGGGTCGATCATCGGATACTCAGCTTGCGCCGCAGCCGGCGGAATCGCGCTCATTCAGGTGTCCCGGAAAAGGCCCACATCCGCGGTCGTCGATGAATGCGATGAGGATGCGAAGGCCTGCATTCCACCTGCGGCAGCGGATACGGAGGCGAGGACCGAAAGCGAGTTGGCCATGAACGACACCGGATGCCAGCATCCAGATCAGATGAGGAAGTGACACCGTGGATGTATTGATGATCGCCCACTTCACCAGGGCCGGAAGAAGGTCGCGCGATCGTTTCGACACCTTAGCCGGCATACTTGCCCGTCGCGGTGCGAACGTTGAGTTGGTCACCTCGACGTTCCACCACTTGTCGAAGCAGCAGAAGGACGTTGCGGATGCGGAAGACGAGCTGTACCGAACGACGTATATCTCAGAACCGTCTTATCGGACCAACGTCTCCGTACGTCGACTGCTCAGTCATCAGATCCTCGGACGAAATCTCACAGAATATCTGCGGCATCGTCGGGCTCCGGACGTCGTGTACTGCGCTGTGCCTTCCCTCGAAGTCGCACGCGCTGCAGCCGAATTCGCTGCGAAGAACGACGCGCGACTCGTTCTCGACGTGCAGGACCTCTGGCCGGAAGCCTTCGAACTGGTGCTCCGACCGCATTGGGCCGGCCGGCGCATGCTGAGGCCTCTTCGACGGACTGCTGAACGGATCTATCGTGCGGCGGACGCAGTGGTCACCGTATCTGAGACCTATTCGAATCGAGTCTCAGCGGCGCGCGGTGACGATGACGAGGTGACCACGGTCTACCTCGGTACGGATCTGCGCACATTCGATGGTTTTGGGCCGACCCGGCCGGTTGACGACGGATACATTGAGCTTGCGTACATCGGAACATTGGGGCACAGCTACGACCTGCCGACGGTATTCGACGCACTTCGACTACTGAAGCGACAGGGCTTGCGCATGCGCCTGCATGTGATGGGCACCGGACCTTTCGAGAACCAATGGCGTCGAGATGCTGCAGATCTGTCGGCCGAGGTCATCTTCTATGGAAGTCTCGAGTATTCGGAGATGGTCGCCCGCCTGCGCGGTTGCGATATCGCGGTCAACCCGATTGTTCCGGGAGCCGCACAATCGATCACGAACAAGATCGGTGACTATGCCGCGGCTGGTCTGCCCGTCGTCAACTCACAGGAATGCCAGGAGTATCGCGACCTGCTCGCTGCGTATGGTGCAGGAATCAGCTGTGAGCAGACGGCGGACTCCATCGCAGCTGCGTTGGTGAGACTGTCGAATGATCGCAATCTGGCGGAGCGCGGCGGAGGCTCTCGGCGCATGGCTGAGGAGCGGTTTGATCGCGGAGTGACTTATGAGCGCCTCGGCGGGGTGGTTCTCGGTGAGGACTGAACCGGCTGTGCCCAGCCGAAGCAATGCGACACGAAGCGGAGGCGGTTGGCTGCTGCTCATCCTTCTCGTGGTTGCAATCGTGCCAGTGGCTGCAGTGGTGGGGTTCGGGATCCCAGTGCCGTTCATGGTCGTCGTAGGTGCTGGTTATGCACTGCAGCTGGCGGTCATATCCACCGCGGCATTCCACTTGAGACTTCAGCCGCGCGACCCTTGGATTGCAATAGCTGTGCTCTACGGAATCGTTCAGACCACCACTTTGGCATCCGTGGGTATGCAATACGGAACCTATGATGCGTTTGACCTTCTCGGAGCGGCAGCTGGCATCATCGGAATAGTTGCCTTCGCCGGGCTCTTTCAAGCAATGCGACCGAATGAACGCGACCTGCAGATCTTTCTCGTCGGATTCCTGTGGCTCACGTTCGTCGCGACCTGCGTCAACCTCGTGCAGCACGCGGCAGAGATTCCCTCAATTCTCGGCGCGGATTCGAGCTACCAGTTCGAATTCGCAAGCTTCTTCGCCAACCGCAATCAGTTCGGATACTTTCTGTTCCTCAGCCTTGTCGCCCACGCGCTGTACCTCCACGGCCGGCGACCCCGCTTTCACAACATCGGTCTCTTTGCCTTGCAGATTGCTTCGCTGCTGCTGACGATGTCGCGTGGTTCAATCGCTGCCTCACTCATCTTTCTCACCGTCTTCGGCGTACTCAGATTCCGATCCCAACCCAAATACGCTGCCTCTTTTCTGACAGTCGGCGGAATCGGCGCAGTGGCCGTGGCCGCATCCGGTCAAGGAGGCAGACTCGAAGAACTCGTTCTGAGACCTGAAGCCGCATTAGCCGGTCGCGACGAAGTCTGGTCGATTGGGCTCGATATCTGGCGCGAACACGGCATTCTGCTGGGCAGCGGAAGCTTCCGAAGCGTCGAGATCGCCCAGGAACGGGGCATGCCCTATGAGGAATTCCATAGCTTCTTCGTCGAGACTCTGGTCGGAGGCGGAATAGTCGAACTTGTCGTGATGCTGTCTGTTCTCGGTTTGGTCTGGCGCAAGGTCGTCCGATCCCGTCTCGACATCGGGCGTCGCCACGTTCTCTATGCATCGGCGGTCGGGGTCGCCGGATTGGCCTGCGTCGAAAGCGTTTCGTTCTTCACCGTGGGACTCGTCGGCACGCTCTTCACGATCTTCTTCGTATCTCTTCCGCTTCTGTACGCGCATCTCTCGCCGACAGATGCGCAGAGTTTCGCGCGTGGACGAACTGAGGTCTGCGCGGTGAACTGAACCAATGCCGCGATCAGGAAAGAGCAGGCAGGTGCAGCTGCTGCCTGGGCCGAAACCGAACCGGTCCGTCTGCTGTTCGCATGTCCGCATACAGTTCGCGGCATACCGCAGACCTTCCGAGGGGAGGCCCGATCTTCGTCGAGGATTGGGCACAGTGTGTACTCGGACGGCTCATTGAATCGTGAGCCGGCAAGTCCGGTCAGTGAGGACGGGGCTGGGAGGAGGGCCGACGTGTACGTCGACGAATGGGACGCGGGAATGATCCGCCGAGTTGAAGGATTGGTGGCCATGAGTTGGACCGCTGACAGCGAGATGCCGGACCCCCGCCGCGGCCTGCGCGATTTTGCTGAGGCACTCGATTCCGAGGACGTGGGACCCCTCGACTCAGAACTCTGCCGAAGACTGTGGATGGCCTGTGCCGGTCGTGTTCATTTCGCTCAAGCGGTGATCAGAGCCGCCAACGGCGCCGGAGTTCCTGTCGAGCCCGACTCGGCAGCGTTCTCGAACTGGGTTGCCGAACTGTGCCCGCCAGTGAACCTGTCTCTCGGTTCGGGAGACGAATCAGCCGTCGTCGTGCTCGCTCAGCTCAGCGTCGTATCCGAGACGACTGCACTGCGCATTCTGACCGCTGTCGCCGACGAACTCCTCGGCGCCAGCGGAATCAATGACCCGGACAGTGTGATCGAGCGGCTCCAGACCAGCGGAGTGCTCATCCGCATCCACGATGCGGACCGTGGGGCCCTTCTGCAGGTCCCGACACTCCTCGCCGCGAAGATACGCAGAGACCTCGACGCCGATTCCCGGGTCCGCGCCGCAGTCGAAGCACTGCTCAGCGTGCTCATCGAGCATATGGAATCTCCGGGTCAGGTCGATGCAGGACTTCTCAGCGACGTTCTGCTTCTGGCCCGACGCGGAGGGCATTGGTCCGCACTCCTGGGCATCGCTGAGGCAGTGGGCATTTCGATGTTCCTCCTTGCCCCAGAATCCGGCTGTGCCGCGTTCCGACTGCTGCCGCCCAGAGCAAGGAAGGCCGGTTCGGGCCTTGAGTTCTTCGGAACTCTCGCCGAAGACATCATCGCCGGTGCTGCCGAGTGGACTCCTGCCGGAATTCGGGCAGCGGCAGTGGAGCAGACCGGTCCAGGGATGCTGCGATCACGACTGCCCGGGACGCACAGAGACGGCAAGGTCGAGAGCGGCAGGGTCGAGGACAGTCGGGCCATGAAGAACGCGGGGCATGCATCGCCTGACGAATCAAGGCCCGTCGACTTCATCGGCACAGTTCGGCAGATGATCGGCCTCGCGGACGCAGGCCGTCACCCCGAAGCTGCGACGCTGGGAATGCAGACGGCGACTCAGCTTCGGAGCGCTCGAACACGGTCCATCATCCTTCTCCTCACCGCCATCGCCCTTCACCATGCGGCCGAGCCCAGACGTGCCCTGTCGATCCTCCATGAGATCGAGAGCTCGGCTCGAGCCGGACACACAGATGGCGACTTCCTGCTTCCGGCTATCAACGCCTGGACAGCTCTGATCTCCGTTTTGAGCGGCGATCACGAGCGGGCCGACGAGCACCTGCCGGCAATCAACGATTCGCTGGTGAAGACCCGCTCGGAGTCCGAACCCGGTTCGGCTCAGCTGCGCCGCTCTGACCCTATGCACCAGCCACCGACCGTCATCATCGACGAACTGGTCACCCCGCCCCTGCACATCGCCCAAGCACTGCGGTCACTCGATCGTCTCGACTTGGACCGAACTGAATCGGAACTCGAGGCTCTGATCGCCTATCCGGAGAAGCGGACCCTGTGGGTCTATCTGCCCTTCATCGCCAGGGTCCTCGCGGTTCTGTCCGCTGAGGCGGAGTCCGGACTGCTGTTCGTCAACGACGATGCTGAGCGGTTCCGAGACTCCGGAGTCCTGTCCGAGGCGGAGAAGAATCTGCTGGCGCTCGGGCGCAGTATGGTCTTCATCGCTCTCGGACAACTGCGATGGGCCGAGATCGAGCGTGAGAGGCTCTCGCCATCCTGCGATGCCCGCATCGTTCTCGACGTGAGAATGAAGCTCATCGCCGGGCACAGCGCCGACGCGATCGCATGCGCCGACACATGGTTCTACCACCGGACGCTGAGCCCACGCGGCCGCGCCGAACTCGTCGCACTCCGAGCCGCCGCACAATTGCGCAGAGGAGACACAAAGGCGGCGCGGAGCGATTTTTCGACGGCTGTGAGTCTGTCTGCCTGGGTGAGCTCGCTGCTTCCGCTGGCACTTCTGCCGCGAGCCGACCGAAGCCGCCTCATCGATCTCACCGCCGACTCGCCTGCGTGGACTGAGGCCGCCAATGAGTTCTCGGACTGCTGTGACTCACCTGCGGACCTTATGACACGGCTACGTGCCATCGGGCCCGTGGCCGTGGAAGTTGCTTCGACGCCTCAGCTCAACGCCGGAGAGGCCCGGCTCATCGATCTCCTGGCTCGCGGTCTCTCCGTTGCGGAGATCGCAGCCGAACTCAACCAAGTCACTGGCACCGTGAAGAATCGACTCTCGGCGCTGTATCGCAAATTTGGGGTGACGAACCGTGCAGGGGTCCTCCGCCGGGCCCGATCCTCCGGATTCCTTGCCGATTCTCAGTCCGAGGAGACGCATACCTGAGACCAGGCGGGACGCACCCGCCCCGGCTCTCACGCCGTCACAAGGTCCCGCCTCCGGAACCCGACCATCCCAGCCCCGACGAGGACCACAGTAATGCCGACCAACCACAGCACCGCCTCGGCGGAGAGATCCTGAGCCGGGTATTGGCCGATATGGGTGAACAGGGACAGGTCGAGGATGGCATCGTCGAGCTGCATCAGCCCGCCGAAGAGCGCGAGCACCGCCGAGGCGCCGAAGACGATCCAGCTCAGGCTCATCAGCCGCGGGGCGAAGCCAAAGAGCAGGTAGGCGAAGCCGAGCAGGGCCCAGATCGACGGCGTCTGCGCGAGGTGGCCGAGCAGGGCAGGCCACAGCAGGGACCAATCGTCCATCGACACCGCGGCCCCTACTCCTTCGCCAAGACCGGCCATGGCCATCAGCCATCCCGCCCCGACCAGCGTCACGGCGGCCCACGAAGCCAACCAACCGCTGCGGGAGACCGCGGTCGCGAGCACCGGTTCGGTGTGGAAAGCAGCTTCCTCGGACCGCAGGCCACCTGCGGCGATGACCGCATACGCGGAGACGATGATGGCGAAGTACAGGGCCATATAGCCGAGGTAGCCGTCGACGATTCCGGACCGCCCGCCCATGATCGCCAGGATCTCCGGCGGCATCCCCGCCGCTCCTTCGTCCATGGGCCCGGTGAACGAACCGAACACCACTCCCATGACCAGCATGCTCAGCGACCACCAGATCAGACTCGATGCCTGCAGGCGCAGTGCCAGACTGGGCGGCGTCGACAGCAGCAGTCCTGCCTGCGACCGGCCCAGCCGTTCGGCGACGATCCCGGCACCCAGATCGCGACGGGACTGCAGCACCATGGCCACGACGACGAGGACTGCGAACAGACCGGCCGAATACAGCAGCGGCCACCAGCGGTCGAGGGTGAACGGCGCCGTCTGCTGCGCCCACCCCAAGGGCGAGAACCACGACAGCCAATCGAGCGAACCTCCGGAAACGTGCGACATATCGCCGATCCCGCGCAGGACGAAGCTGAGCGCCAGCACCGCGCCGGCCATCGACGAGGCGGCCCTGGCGAAGGCACTCAGCTGCACCGTGACCGCGGTGACGGCCGCGAAGACACAGCCCACCGCGCCGATCCCGACCGCGAACAGCACCGTCGCCGACCACGAATCCGGTTCGGCCTGAGAGAATCCGAACGCCGCCGCCATCCCAGCAGCGAGCAGGAGATTCATGAACACCGTGAGCACAAGGGCCGCAATGAGCTGAGTATGCCGACCGGTGACGCTCGCGCGGACGAGCTCGGCCCGCCCGGTCTGCTCCTCGGCGCGAGTGTGCCGAGAGACCGTGAGGATCGACATCAGAGCCGCCCCGATCATGAGGAATACCCCGTACATGCCGACGATGAACCGCGGGACGGTCACCTGGTCGAGCCCGTAGCCCGGACCCGTGATCAGCGCCATCACCGGATTTTTCGCGAACGCCGTCATCGCCTGCAGCGAATCCGAGTCCATGACCACGGCGATCGCATTCGCGAAATACGCGGTGAGCGCAGACAGGGCAAGCACCCAGATCGGCAGCCACAGCCGGTCCCGCCGCAGCATGAACCGCAGCAGATGGCCCAGCCCTGCCAGGTTCCCCTCGCCGAGGCGGCCGGCCCCTTCGCGTTCATGTGCACCACGATGGCGCGACGACCGAGGTGCTGTGGGCCCACCGCCGTGGATGGGGCGATCCCCATCGTCCGTGTGCGCGGCCAGCAGATTCATGACTCCTCCTTGCCGTAGTGACGCAGCAGCAGCTGCTCGAGGGTCGGCGGGGTCGCGGTGAGCGATTCGACATCATGCTCGCCGAGTGCCCGCATGATACGGGGCAGCTGCGCCGTATCGGCGCTGAAATGCAGCCGCGAACCTTCGCGGACGAGGTCGTGGACTCCGGTCATCTCGGACAGGGCGGGCACATCGTGTTCGAGACCGACGGCGATCGTCGTCCGCGACAGGTGCCGCAGCTCGGACAGAGTTCCCGTCTCGACGATGCGACCGGAGCGGATGATCGATACCCGATCGGCCAGTGCCTCGACCTGGGCGAGGATGTGGCTGGAGAGCAGCACCGTGCGGCCGGCGTCCTTCGCCTCGCGGATGCAGTCCTGGAACACCGCCTCCATGAGCGGGTCGAGCCCGGCCGTCGGTTCGTCGAGGAGCAGCAGTTCGACGTCCGAGGCCAGTGCGGAGATGAGCGCGACCTTCTGCCGGTTGCCCTTCGAATAGGTCCGGCCCTTCTTCCGCGGATCGAGGTCGAAGCGTTCGATGAGTTCATCGCGACGTCGTCTGTCGACCCCTCCGCGCAGCCGGGCGAACAGGTCGATCGCCTCACCGCCGGTCAGCCCCGGCCACAGTTCGACATCGCCGGGTACATAGGCCAGACGGCGGTGCAGGGGCACCGCCTTCGACCAGGGATCCTCGCCGAGGAGGCGCACCGTACCGGCGTTGTGCCGCAGGATTCCGAGCAGGATCCGGATCGTCGTCGACTTGCCGGCGCCGTTGGGGCCGAGGAAGCCGTGGACCTCGCCGCGGGCGACCTCGAGGTCGAGGCCGTCGAGTGCGCGGACACGTCCAAAGGACTTCACGACCTCGTGCATCGAGATCGCCGCCGAGGCGGATGCTCGGTTGTCGTCGGTACGACGGGTGCGGGTCACAGTGCTCATGGTTCCTCATCTCCTAGGTCAGAGTTGTCGGGGACGGATTCGAGCGCTCCATGCAGGTAGAGATCGAGCAGATGCGGGGCGAGTCGGGCCATCGTTCCGGCAATGTCTTCGGTGCCGAGAACCGAATGCAGACGATGTTCGAGCAGGGAGGGTGCCAGAGCCATGACCGCGATGGTCGCCGCCTGTCCGTGGGAGTCCTCGCTCTGTCGGAAGGTGTATCCGGCGAATCCCTCGGTGATATAGGACTCGACGAGGTTGACATAGTGGTCGAAGTAGCGCTGTCCGTGGTCGCTGGGGTCGAGCAGGGACTTGACGAGATAGTCAACTGCCGTGGCCAGTTCGGGGTCGTCGAACATCATCTGCACTGCCATGGTGGCGTATTCGGCATTGCGCGCCTTTGCGCTCGTTATCAGGTCGAACACGTGATCATCGCAGGCGCTGCGCAGCCCGTCCTTGGAACCGAAATGGTGGATGACCAGCCCGGGGGAGACCGCGGCCGCAGCGGCGATGCCGCGGACAGTTGTCCTCGTGAACCCATGAGCGGCGAACTCGGCGACGGCGGCGGAGAGGATCTTCTGCGCCGTCTCCGGGGAGGAGTTCGGAGAGCGGCGCGGGCTGGAATCGGAAGTCGTTGAACGCATGTTTAATATTAAACGCGTGTGCAATCGTGGATGTCAATGGCGCAGCCGGAAAATTCCGCTCCCTCTATTTACATACAACCATTCGGTTGTATGATGGATTGTATGAAAGGACTTCTCGATGACGAGGCGGATGCGCTCTTCCAGGCATTGGCCGACCGGACCCGGCGCGATATCGTGCGCAGAGTCGCGGGGGAGGGCCTTTCGGTGTCCGATCTGGCAGCCGACTACGACATGAGCTTCGCCGCAGTGCAGAAGCACGTCGCCGTCCTCGAACGTGCAGGATTGGTGACGAAGCGCCGAGTCGGTCGAGCGCAGATCGCCCACACAGAGGTGGGTCCGCTTCGCGCCATCCGGAGCATGCTCGCCGAGCTCGAAGACCAATGGGTCGACCGAGTGCAGAGGATCGACGACCTTCTGGCCGGGGATCACCAGGCCGGGCCGTGAAGCCAGCCAACACAATGTTCGAGGAGCAGCAATGCCGGTCATCGACACTTTCACAGACGAAGAGACACTGACGCTGACGATCGTCGCCGAATTCGCGGCGCCGCTCGACCGGGTGTGGGAGATCTACGCCGACCCCCGCCAGCTCGAGCAGATCTGGGGCCCTCCGACGTACCCGGCCACGGTCGTCGACCATTCGCTCGAGTCCGGCGGCAGAGTCACGTACTTCATGACGAGCCCGGAGGGCGAGAGGTTCTGCGGACTGTGGGAGGTGACCGCTGTTGATCGTCCCACGCGCCTGGAATTCCGCGACTACTTCGCCGATGAGAACTTCGCCATCGTCGAATCGATGCCCGGAAGCAGGTGCGTCTACAGCTTCGAAGCGACCGAGAACGGGACCCGAGCCACCTATGAATCGATCTTCGACTCCGTCGAGGCACTGCGCACCGTGGTGGAGATGGGTGCCGTCGAAGGAACGACAGGAGCGCTCAACCAGATCGACGAGCTGCTCGCCCGGCAGTGAGCTGGTGCGGCCGGCGCCCGGCCTCTCCGCAATGCTTCAGCTTTCGTCGCGCGCCTGCATGGAATGCGCCGGGGCGTCGGGTCGGACCGGGATGATGAGGGCCAGACCGACGGCGAGGACCACGAGGATGCCCAGCGTCCCTGCCCGTTGGAAACCGAAGATCATGATCGCCAGGGCGAACATCGCCGGACCCAGGAAGCTCACGGCCCGTCCGGTTGTGGCGTAGAGGCCGAAGTTCTCCCCGGCCGATTCCGGTGGGGTGATGCGGGCCAGGAACGACCGACTCGACGCCTGGACCGGACCGACGCAGAAGCTGAGGATCAGGGCGCAGACCCAGAACACGGCCGCCTCGGCGCTGAAGAGGATCGGCAGCCCGCCGAGGATGATGACGACGAGGCCCGCGATGATGACGGGCTTCGGTCCGAGGCGATCATCGAACCAGCCGGCGATCATCGCACCGGCACCGGCGGCGACGTTCGCGGCCACGCCGAGGATGATGATCTCCGAGGCGGAGAACCCGTAGCTGCCGGCAGCGAGCACACCGGCGAAGGAGAAGATCGCGGCGAGTCCGTCCCGGAAGACCGCCGAGGCGATGAAGAACCGCAGCGTCTGATGCTCGGTCGACCACATCCGGATGAGACGACGCACGAGGCCCGCATAATCGGAGAGGAACGCGCGGATCGGGTGCCCGCCCGAGGAGCCCTTGACCTTCGCGCCCGGTGCCGAGAACAGGACGGGGATCGCGAAGATCGCGAACCACACGGCGGACAGGACCGCGACGATGCGGAATCTCAGTCCCTCCTCGTCGCTGGCGCCGAGGAAGCCGATCTCGGGTTGGATGACGAGGACGAGGAGGGTGACGAGAAGGACCAGCCCTCCGACGTAGCCCATGCCCCAACCGAATCCGGAGACCTTGCCGACGTTGTCGGGGTGGGATATGCGGACCATGATGCCGTTGTAGGACACCTCGGCGAATTCGAAGAAGACGCTGCCCACGGCCAGGAGCAGCAGACCCAGCCACAGATAGTCGGGGGAATCGCGGACGAAGAAGAGCCCGAACATCGTGAGCACGACGATTGCCGTGTGCACGCCCAGCCACAGGCGATGCCGACCTCCGGCATCGGCCCGGGTGCCGGCGGCCGGAGCGATGACGGCGATGACGAAACCGGCCGCGGCCATCGACCAGCCCAAGGCCGAGGAGCCTGCCTCCTCGGTGGCGGCGACGGACTTCGTCAGATACGGAGCGAAGACGAAGGTGATGATCACGGCGTTGAAGGACGCCGAACCCCAGTCCCATAGAGCCCAGTTGAAGATGCGCAGGCGATTGCCCGAACCGGTTCCCGAACCGGGCGGAGTCAGAGTCGAGGCCATGAGGCCACTGTACTGAACGCAGAGTCCGAAACGAGGTCTCCATCTCGGGCTGATTCTCCCGTTCGCACTTTCATGCCCTTAAGTAATGTCTCCCGATTCCGGAACTGATGAACTCCATTCGTGACCAGGGATAACACCCCTGTCATGCGGGTGCCAGCTGAAAGCTGTCTTGAAGGTGGCTGAGGAATGGGGCAGAGTGAAGCGGTAATCCCATCATTCGATCAGGAGGACGAAGTGAGCGACTCCGACACGAACTCCCAGCCGGGTAACGGGCTCGGCCCGGGTCCAGAAGAGCAGCTGCTGTTCGGCGAACCCGACCCCGTCGAACTGCACCTGCCTGAGAAGTACCACATCGGAGACACCGACTCCGATGACGCGATCACGAAGAAGCTGCAGCGTCAGGGTGTGCGCATCGGCAAGGGCATGATCGCCCCACGTGTGTTCTGGCCTGCGTTGGTCATCATCGTTGCCATCGTCGTGTTCTCCGTGGCCCTGCCCGAGAGCACAGGCAATGTCATCTCGACCGTCCAGAACTGGATCGTCTCCCAGCTCGGCTGGTATTACATGCTCGTCGTCGGACTCTTCGTCGCCTTCGCGATCATCGTCGGCTTTTCGAAGTACGGCAAGATCAAACTCGGCAAAGACGACGACCAGCCCGAATTCGGACTCATGTCCTGGTTCGCCATGCTCTTCGCCGCCGGCATGGGCATCGGCCTCGTCTTCTACGGCGTCGCAGAACCGCTGACCTACGCCACCACCGGACCGAAACCCGGCTGGCCGGGCGGCGAGGTCGAGAATGCGCAGATGGGAATGGCGCAGACCTTCGTCCATTGGGGACTGCACCCCTGGGCTCTCTACGCCGTGCTCGGCATGGCGCTGGCCTACGCCATCCACCGTCGTGGACGTCCCCTGTCGATCCGCTGGGCGCTCGAACCGCTGCTCGGCAACAAGGTGAAGGGCTGGGTCGGTGACCTCATCGACATCATCGCGATCTTCGGCACGGTCTTCGGCATCGCCACCTCGCTGGGCCTCGGCGTCCAGCAGATCTCCGCGGGGCTGAAGCACATCGGAGTTGTCGGCGACTACGACAACACGTTCCTCATCATCCTCATTGTCATCATCACCTTCCTTGCCACCGCCTCGGTGGTCTCGGGTGTGGGTGCGGGCATCAAGTGGCTGTCGAACATCAACCTCACGATGGCCGGCGTCCTGCTGATCACGGTTCTCGTGCTGGGGCCGACCCTGTTCCTGTTCCAGAACTTCGTCGAATCGCTCGGCGTCTGGTTGGCCAACGTGCTCGATATGACCTTCGACATCGGAGCCTACTCCGGTCAGGAAGGCGCTGATTGGAACTCTAGCTGGACCTTGTTCTACTGGGGCTGGTGGATCGCCTGGGCGCCGTTCGTCGGTGTCTTCATCGCCCGCATCTCCCGCGGCCGCACCGTTCGCGAGTTCATCGCCGGCGTCCTGCTCGTGCCTTCGATCGTCGGGTTCTTCTGGTTCTCCGTCCTCGGCGGAACCGGTATCTACCGTCAGATCTTCGGTTCCGGCGACCTCGTCGACCCGGATGAGGGAGTCGTCGCCGAGCGTGTCCTCTTCGACGTGCTCGGAGACCTGCCGCTGGGCTCGATCCTCTCGGTCATCGCGATCATCCTCGTGGCGATCTTCTTCATCACCTCCTCGGATTCGGGCTCGCTCGTCGTCGACATGCTCGCCTCGGGCGGTCACCCGAACCCGCCGATCTGGTCGCGCGTGCTGTGGGCAGTGATGGAGGGTGCGATCGCCATCGCTCTGCTCGTCGCCGGCGGACTGACCGCTCTGCAGGCGGGTTCGCTGGTCACGGCTCTGCCGTTCTCCATCATCTTGCTGCTTGTCTGTGTGTCCACGCTCAAGGCCTTCGGAAAGGAGGCTAAGCGGACCGCCGCGATCGAACGTGCCGCACGCTACCGTGCGGTCGGCGAGCACCTGGCCGACGACTTCGACGAATACCTGGGTGAGAAAGTCGACGAACGCATCGACTACCGGCTCAAGAGCTCCCAGGGTCTGCTCGGCAAGCAGCGCGCGAAGTCTTCTTCCCGAGACAACAAGCGCGGCGTGCGTGAGGTTCCGACCCGGGACACGGAGACACCTCCGGACACCGAGTCGTGACCCGCGCCGAAGTGGCCCGTCCGAGGCTTACACCCTGAGTGTCCCATCGGACAGAGTCTCTCGCCGAGGCGGCTCACCACCGACGAAACCGCTCGACCGACCGGTCGAGCGGTTTCATCGTTCACGGGCCATGCCAGGGGTGGGCATCCTCGGCGAGGGAAGGTCCCGTTGGGACCTCCTGCCATGGGCAGGACGGAACGAGTAGGCTGGTGGCAGCAGAAACGGCCGACCCCGACCAAGGAGCAAGTATGCCCATTGCCAGCCCCGAAGTGTATGCCGAGATGATCGACCGCGCGAAGACCCAGGGCTTCGCCTACCCCGCGATCAACTGCACCTCCTCGCAGACGATCAACGCCGCCATCCGCGGCTTCGCCGAAGCCGGTTCCGACGGCATCGTGCAGATCTCCACGGGAGGCGCCGAATACATGTCCGGGCCGACGGTCAAGGACCGTGTGCGCGGTGCGATCGCGTTCTCCGTCTTCGCCGCCGAGGTGGCCAAGAGCTACGACGTCAACATCGCGCTGCACACCGACCACGCCCCGAAGGACGCCGTCGAAGCCTGGGTCAAGCCCCTCCTCGCCGCGTCGACCGAGCGCGTGAAGAACGGCGGCGAGCCCTACTTCCAGTCGCACATGTGGGACGGTTCGGCCGTACCCCTCGACGAGAACCTCGTCCTCGCCGAGGAGCTGCTCGAGCTCTCGGCAGCCGCGCACTCGATCCTCGAGATCGAGGTCGGCGTCGTCGGCGGCGAAGAGGACGGCGTCGAGAACGAGATCAACGACAAGCTCTACACCACCGTCGAGGACGGACTGGCCACCGCGCGGGCGCTGGGCACCGGCGAGAAGGGCCGCTACCTCACGGCTCTCACCTTCGGAAACGTCCACGGCGTGTACAAGCCCGGCAACGTGAGGCTGCGCCCCGAACTCCTCGGTGAGATCCAGGAGAAGGTCGGCGCCGAGGTCGGCAAGAAAGATCCCTTCGACCTCGTCTTCCACGGCGGCTCGGGTTCGAGCGCAGAGGAGATCGCCGAGGCGGTCCGCCACGGAGTCGTGAAGATGAATATCGACACCGACACCCAGTACGCCTTCACCCGCCCCGTCGTCGAGCACATGTTCCGCAACTACGACGGAGTGCTCAAGATCGACGGAGAGGTCGGCGACAAGAAGCTCTACGACCCGCGCTCCTACGGCAAGGCGGCGGAGAAGGCCATGGCCGAACGCGTCGTCGAAGCCTGCCAGAACCTCGGCTCGGCAGGCACCAGCCTGAAGAAGTGAGCCGGCGGGCAGCAGAGCCTGCCCCGTGAACCGTCGAGAAACGGGCCAAGCGTCGAGAAACGCATGTGCACACCCGTGTCTCGGCGCTCAGCCCGTTTCTCGGCGAGATTCCACTGTGAATGGCACGAGGCCCGGGACGCCATTGTCCCGGGCCTCGTGGTGTCCCGCGGATCGGCGGCGACGAATCGTCAGCCGACCGCGAGGGTCATCAGCCTTCCGGCACCGCCTCGCCGGCCTTGAGCCGAGCCACGCGCTGATCCCAGAAGTCGGCGTTGCGCACGCCGATCTTCTCGGGCTCGAACACCGGGTCCAGGCCGTGCTTGATCTGGCGTTCGAAGTCGCGCAGGAGCTTGAACGCCGGCTGCTGCAGGATGAGGATGCCGATGATGTTCAGCCAGGCCATGAGGCCCACGCCGATGTCACCGAGCGCCCAGGCGCTGCCCGCGGTCGACATCGCACCCACGGCGACGGCGATGAGGATGAGCAGCTGCAGCACGCGCTTGCCGACCGCGAGGACGAAGGTGTTATTGGCCTTGCCCAGCAGGTAGACGAGGTTCGTCTCTGCCATGTAGTAGTACGCGACGATCGTGGTCAGGGCGAAGAGGAAGATCGAGATCGCGATGAAGCTGGCCCCGAAGCCGTGGATCATCGAGTCGAGTCCCGCCTGCGGCCACTTCTCGCCCGGGGTCGCAGCGATCTCTTCGACCATCTGTCCGCGACCGGTGCCGATGATCGTCGTCTCGTCGGCGTCGAAGACTCGGTACATACCGGTCGAGAGGATCATGAACGCGGTCGCCGAGCACACGAATAGAGTGTCGATGTAGACCGAGCCAGCCTGCACGAGTCCCTGCTTCGAGGGGTGTGAGACCTCGGCCGCCGAGGCTGCGTGGGGTCCGGTGCCCTGTCCGGCTTCGTTCGAGTAGATGCCGCGCTGGACGCCCCACTGGACCGCCATGCCGATGATTCCGCCGAAGGCGGCTTCCGGACCGGCGTCGATGCCGAATGCCGAGTTGAACATCAGCTGGAAGACCGGAACGATCTGGTCGGCATTGATGATGGTCACGGCGATGGCTGCAATGATGTAGATGACGGCCATGAACGGAACCGCCAGCGAGGCGAAGTGCGCGATGCGCTTGATTCCGCCGACGACGATGAAGCCCAGGATGATGACGAGCGCGATGGCAGTTCCCCAGGTGGGAACGCTCCAGGCGTTCTCGACGGCGCCGGAGATCGCATTGGACTGGATGCCCGGCAGCATGAAGGACATGGCGATGACGGTCACGGCCGCGAAGACCATGCCGTAGACCTTGAACAGCCCGCGGGCCTTGGTGTGGCGGTAGGCCTTCTCGATGTAGAAGGCCGGGCCGCCGCGGTACTCACCGGTGCGGGGATCCTGTTCCTTGAAGATCTGTCCCAGGGTGGATTCGACGTAGGACGTCGAAGCGCCGAGGAGGGCCGAGATCCACATCCAGACGACGGCACCCGGGCCTCCGAAGCCGATGGCGGTGGCGACGCCGGCGATATTGCCGACGCCGACACGCCGGCCAGAGAGATCGCGAGGGCCTGGAAGGACGAGACTCCCTCATTGGAGCTCTTGCCCCTGAACATCTGCCTGAAGATGGCTGGGATCTGGCGGATCTGAACCGCGCGGGAGCGGATCGTGAAATAGACACCCGCGCCGAGACACAGGTAGACGAGGGCGGAGGACCACACAACTCCGTTGAGCCAGTCGATGAAAGCGGACACGCTTCTCCATTCGTTCTTCCGCGCCGGGATCGCCGACACGGTGTTGCTTATCTAGCGTCTGTGCCAGAGCGCCGGCCGGCGATTCAGCGGCCAGTATCACGAGTGTTTCCCATGTGTTCTCCGTGATGCACCTCATAAGTCAAACCGATTGTCATCGGTGACGCAAATCGCATTCGCCGACGCAGTTTCCCGTTCCGGCAAAAGAGGTTTCGCTGTGCCGGGCAGGGCCGCCTCGGCGAATTGTTGCGAAGTCATTGCGAACTGGATCACTTCATGTGGGTCAGTTCACTATTTGGGACGGGGACCGTATGATGTGGTGCGGATCTCTTCGAGCAAAGAAGACACGAAGAGCACTTTTGAAACGACAGGAACACCATGAAACGACGAACCGGTGCAAAGGCTGTGGCCATCGCCGCAGCCGGAGCTCTGCTCCTCTCCGCCTGCTCGACCTCGACGACCGGAGGCGGCGGCGGGGACGACAAGGGCGGAATGCTCACGGTCGGAACCACGGACAAGGTCGTGGCTCTCGACCCGGCTGCTGCGTACGACAACGGAAGCTCGCTCGTCGAACAGCAGATCTACCCGTATATCCTCGCCTACAAGCCGGGCACGGCCGAGCTCAACCCATCGATCGCCGAATCGGCTGACTTCACCGAGCCGACGAAGTATGAGGTCAAGCTCAAGGACGGGCTCAAATACGCCAACGGCAACGAACTGACGTCCTCGGACGTGAAGTTCTCCTTCGACCGGCAGCTGAAGATCCAGGACCCCAACGGGCCCTCCTCGCTGCTGGGCGGACTGAAGTCCGTGGAGACCCCGGACGAGAAGACCGTCGTCTTCAACCTCAAGCGCAAGAACGACCAGACCTGGCCGGGAGTGCTGGCCAGCGCCGCCGGACCGATCGTCGACGAAGACGTGTTCTCGGCCGACAAGGTCACGAAGGATCAGGACATCGTCGACGGCAAGGCCTTCGCCGGTCCGTACACGATCGACGGCTTCAAGTTCAACGAGCTGATCACCTACAAGGCCAACCCGGACTACAAGGGCTTCATCGAGCCCGCGAAGACCGAGACCGTGCAGATGAAGTACTACTCGGACGCGAACAATATGAAGCTCGACGTCCAGGAGAACACCATCGACGTGGCCTGGCGTTCGCTCTCGGCCACCGACGTCGAGGACCTCGGCAAGAACGAGGACCTCAAGGTCCACAAGGGCCCCGGCGGCGAGATCCGCTACATCGTGTTCAACTACGACACGATGCCCTTCGGTGCGAAGACCGATGAGGCCGATGAGAAGAAGGCGCTCGCCGTGCGCAAGGCCATGGCCGACTCCGTCGACCGTCAGGCCATCGCCAGCCAGGTCTACAAGGACACCTTCACCCCGCTGTACTCGCACGTGCCCGACGGACTGCCCGGCTCCGACGAGCCGCTGAAGTCCGAATACGGCGACGGCAAGGGCGGCGCCGATGTCGAGAAGGCGAAGAAGGCGCTCAAGGACGCCGGAGTCAAGACCCCGGTCGAGCTCAAGCTGCAGTACAACCCGGACCACTACGGTCCGTCCTCGGGCGATGAGTACGCCCTGGTCAAGGACCAGCTGGACAAGACCGGGCTGTTCAAGGTCAAGCTGCAGTCGACCGAGTGGGTGCAGTACTCGAAGGACCGCACCGACGACGTCTACCCGATGTACCAGCTGGGTTGGTTCCCGGACTACTCGGATGCCGACAACTACCTCGTGCCGTTCTTCTACGACACGGATGAGACTCCGTCGTTCCTCGCCAACCACTACCGTGACGAGGCGATGAACAAGGAGCTCAACGCTCAGTCCTCGATCGCCGATGAGGGCAAGCGCGAAGAGGCTCTGAAGAAGATCCAGGGTCAGCTGGCTGACGAACTGCCGACCCTGCCGCTGCTGCAGGGCAACCAGATCGCCGTGTCCGGCAAGGACGTCAAGGGCGTCGACGACACCCTCGACCCCGCTTTCCAGTTCCGTTTGGCGCTGCTGAGCAAGTGATCACCCACACGAGGTGCAGGTGAGCCGACCGGTTCGCCTGCACCTCGTGGCGCGTTCGCGGTGAGGTCCGTACATCTGCAGTGACCCCTCACCGAGGCGACCTCTGCCCGTCCCTCGCCGCGAGCGCCTCGAAACACATCCCATAAGGAACACATGTCTGCTGCCATCAGCGAACCAGGGGAAGAGGCCGCCGAGACTTCGGTCGCGGTCAAGAAGCCCTCGGGAGGCGGTCTGGGACGCTATGTCCTCATCCGCTTCCTCCTCATCATTCCCACCATCTTCATCCTCACCACTCTGGTGTTCTTCCTCATGCGCATCACCGGTGACCCGATCACCGCAGCGCTGGGCGGACGCCTGACGAAGGCCCAGCTGGCCGAGCGCGTCCACGCCGCCGGCTACGACCGGCCCATCCTCGTCCAGTACTTCGAATACATGGGCAACCTGCTCAAGGGCGACTTCGGCACCGCGGTCTCCGACGGCCAGCCCGTCTCGTCGATCCTGCTCAACTACGGATCGGCGACCGTCGAACTCGTCTTCTACGCGCTCATCGTCGCGTTCATCCTCGGCATCCCGCTGGGCATGCTCGCCGCCTACCACCGCGACAAGGCCCCGGATGCGGCACTGCGTGTGCTCGCGATCCTCGGCTATGCGACCCCGGTGTTCTTCGCCGGCATGATCCTCAAACTCATCTTCGGCGTCTTCCTGCCGGTCCTGCCGGTGGCCGGCCGCGGCACCACGGAGACCGAGTACATCATGTCCGGTGTCGTCGGCCCGACGAGGTTCTACCTCGTCGATGCTCTGCGCATCGGCAACTTCTCCGTCCTCGGCGATGTCCTCGCCCATGCGGTGCTGCCGGCGATCGCGCTCGGCGTGCTCACCGCCGGAGTTTTCCTCCGACTCGTGCGCACGAACCTCATCGGCACGCTCGAACAGCAGTACATCGACTCCGGTCGATCCCGCGGAATCTCCGAATACCGCCTGGTCACCAAGCATGCGTACCGTCCTGCGCTGATCCCGATCATCACCGTCATGGGCATGCAGATCGCGCTCATGCTCGCCGGCGCCGTGCTCACGGAGACGACGTTCGAGTGGAAGGGACTCGGCTTCAAACTCGCCGAATACCTGACCGCCCGTGACTTCGTGGCCGTCCAGGGAATCGTCGTCTTCCTCGCCGTCATCGTCGCGGTCACGAACTTCCTCGTCGACGTCATCGCCGCGTTCATCGACCCGAGAGTGAGGTACTGATGTCCACTCCAGAGACTCCACAGAACCGGCCCGGATGAGACGGCCCAGACCTTCGCCGAGGAGGCTCCCGGCTCCGGTGTCCCCGCAGTGGCGTTCGACGACCGAACTAGGAAATCCTGGTTCTCCCGCCTGCCGATCATCTCCCACCTGAGGCAGTCGGTCGGTCTGCAGCGCGGAATGCTCATCACCGGCTTGGTGCTGTGCGGAATCGTGCTCATCTGCGCGATCTTCGCTCCGCTCATCGCCCCCTACGGGTTCAACCAGCTGGGCACCTCCGAGGGCAACTTCGGCTCGAAGCTGCCCCCCGGCGGCACCCACATCTGGGGCACGACCGTCGGCGGCTACGATGTCTTCTCCCGTGTCGTCTGGGGCGCCCAGACGGCTGTGGCCGTCATCGTCGTGGCCGTGGTCATGTCGATCTTCGCCGGTGTCATCCTCGGTCTCATCTCCGGTTACATCGGCGGTTGGCTCGACCGCATCCTCGTCGTCATCGCCGATGCCGTCTACGCCTTCCCGACCCTGCTGCTGGCGCTGGTCATGTCGATCGCGATCTCCGGCGGTCAGTCGAGTGCGTGGGGCGGCATCGCCGCGGCCGCGTTCTCGATCACGGTCGTCTTCATCCCGCAGTACTTCCGCGTCGTCCGTGCCGAGACCCTGCGTCTGAAGGCCGAGCCGTTCGTCGAATCGGCGATCGTCCTCGGCGCGTCGAAGACGCGGATCATCTCCAAGCACATCTTCCGCAATGCCACGCGGACCCTGCCGCTGATCTTCACACTCAACTCCTCCGAGGCGATCCTGACCTTGGCCGGACTCGGGTTCCTGGGCTTCGGCATCGAACCCACCTCGGCGTCGGAATGGGGATACGACCTCAACAAGGCACTGCCGGACGTCACCTCCGGCGTGTGGTGGACGGCGGTGTTCCCGGGCCTGGCCATCGTGCTCACGGTGCTGGGAATCACCCTGGTCGGTGAGTCGATGAACGACCTCAACGATCCGCGTCTGCGCGTGCGACGCAAAGCCAAGCTCAAGAACACCAAGTCCGCGGAGGTCACGGCATGAGCAAGCAGAAACACGAGCAGACCGCCTCGGCGACCGGCAGCATCCTCGACGTCGACGGCCTCGACGTCACCTTCTCCACCGATGGCGGGGACGTCCACGCCGTCAAAGACGTATCGCTGAGCGTCTCACCCGGTGAGGTGCTGGCGATCGTGGGTGAGTCGGGGTCCGGCAAGACCGTGACCGCCCGGTCCATCCTCGGGCTGCTGCCGGAGACGGCACAGCGCTCCGGAGCCATCGTCATCTCCGGGCAGAACGTGCTCAGCGTCTCCGCCGATGAGCTGCGGGCCATGCGCGGCCGGGATGTGGCGATGGTCTTCCAGGAGCCGTCGACCGCGCTCAACCCCGTGTACACGGTCGGATGGCAGATCGCCGAAGGCCTGCGCGCCCACGATAGGAAGGCGAGCAAGGCCGACCTCAAGGCACGCGTCGTCACGGCCATGCAGCAGGTCGGGATCCCCGATGCCGAAAGCCGTTTCGACTACTATCCGCACCAGTTCTCGGGCGGGCAGAAGCAGCGCATCGTCATCGCCATGGCCTTGGCTCTCGGCGCGAAGCTCATCGTCGCCGACGAGCCGACCACCGCCCTCGACGTCACCGTGCAGGCGGAGATCCTCGACCTGCTGCGCGAACTGCGGGACGAGACGGGCACGGCCATCGTCCTCATCACCCACAACATGGGCGTCGTCGCCGACCTCGCCGATCGCGTGGCCGTGATGCTGCGCGGCGACCTCGTCGAGGTCTCGTCCGTCGAGCAGCTCTTCAATGATCCGCAGGAGCAGTACACGCGTGAGCTGCTCGCGGCAGTGCCGCGGATCGGGTCGACCGTGGCCGGCAGTCGCAAGGCGGCCGCCGCCGAGGCGGAACCCCGGTCCGGTGCGACCGCGGGGGATCCGTCGTCGACGGGTGAGACATCGGACGGTGCCGGCTCACGCCGCACCGACTCAGCGGGGGAGACCTCGGTCGGGACCGCCTCGGCGAAGGAGAGAGATGCACGCGAATCGATCGTGACCGCGCGCGATCTCGACATCGTCTATCCGGGCGGAATCGGCAAATCGGACTTCCACGCGGTGAAGAAGGTCAGCTTCGACATCAAGGCCGGCGAGGTCTACGGACTCGTCGGCGAATCGGGGTCGGGCAAGACCACGATCGGGCGTGCGATCGCGGGCCTGACCAGGGCCAGCGGCGGCAGCCTCGCGGTGCTCGGGCACGAGATGGTCGGGTTCAAGGAGCGTGCGTTCTCGAAGATCCGGCGACGGATCGGGTTTGTGTTCCAGGACCCGGCGGCCTCGTTCAATCCGCACCTGACGATCGGGGAGTGCATCGCCGAACCGTTCGCGATCCACCGGCGGGAGATGAGCCCGTCCGACAGGTCGCAGCGAGTGCTCGAACTCCTCGATTCCGTGCAGCTGCCGAAGGCGTATGCGGCCCGCTATCCGCACGAGCTCTCAGGCGGTCAGCGCCAGCGGGCGTCGTTGGCGCGTGGGCTGGCGCTCGATCCGGAGCTGCTCATCGCCGATGAGCCGACCTCGGCTCTCGACGTGTCGGTGCAGGCGAAGGTGCTCGAGCTCTTCGTCGAGCTGCAGAACCGCTTCGACTTCGCGGCCCTGTTCATCAGCCATGACCTCGCCGTGGTCGATATGCTCTCCGACCGCATCGGGGTGCTCTTCCACGGTGAGCTGCTCGAAGAGGGCACGGGTGAGCAGGTGCTCGGATCACCGGACAACGACTACACGAAGCGTCTCATCGCGTCGCTGCCGGTCCCGGACCCGAAGGAGCAGGCTGAGCGCCGCGAACTGGCCAGAACCCTCCGCACCACCCCCTGATTACTACCTGACGGCGGCCCAGCAACCTCGCGCGAGGTTGCTG